>NZ_AMFQ01000113.1:0-85244 GCF_000335555.1 Acinetobacter sp. WC-743
TTATTCATACAAGTGATTTGGATGATTCATTTATTTTGTACTTTTTGAATCATTGATGGTCTTGCTATCGTGAGGCGACATGAATGTCGCCATGTTGAGCGGGGGTAAAGGATGTACCCCTCGCTCAACGAAAGATTTTTGTCACTTTTCATCTCTGAAAAGTGAGCCATCGGCTACGCAAAAGAATTTAAACTTTAGCACTAAAGCGTGGCAGTACAAGCTTTAGATCATCAAACAATCTATTGATCGCCTTCATTTTATTGGTCAAGAGAAATAAAACTATATTGATGGTTGCGCTTACGGAGCTTCGCTCCTCATACCAAAACAAGTATGGCGAGCCCTTGCGGAGCTCCGCTCCTCATCCTAAAATCGGATGAAAATCCAGAAAAAATCCACATAGATTTATTATCTTTCAATGAGTTGAAGATTTAATTGTATCGAATTAACGTTACATTAATAAAAGCTTAATATCATCAAACAACATTTTCATATCATAGATTTTGTGAGTCAAAGCAAATTATATTTTACTGTAACTGCTCTCAACAGATTGAGGATATGTATAAGTAGTACGAGAAATTTTATGGTTGATAAAGCTTGCCCTTATTTAAAAAACCATCACGACACGTACATTGGTAAAAGGCTAATATATGACTACGATGTGTTGGATAAATTGAACATCCTCATGTAACAATTTCAGTTCTCTTGTTTTTGTTATAAACATATCAAGCTTTATTAAAATAATGTTTGATTTAATTCAGCCTGATCACACAAAAAAAGAGACCATGCGGTGAGCATGGTCTATAAAAATGGTGGCTATGACGGGACTTGAACCTGTGACCCCCGCATTATGAGTGCGGTGCTCTAACCAACTGAGCTACATAGCCATAAACTGTGTGCGCATTATCTAAAGTTATACACCCTACGTCAAGCACTTAAATAAACTAATGCTCACACTTTAAACAATTGATATTTAAATGTTTAAAATTAATACATATTTATGTTTTTATCAGAAAATTAGCATATTCAAGCGATAAAATTATCCTGTAATCTATCTACAATATTTTAATCGTCGCTAAATTAAAGATTTAGTTTTTTATACATGAAGATGTTTGAATAAAATAAGACTTAAACAAAACAAACGACCCAAAATAATTTTATAACCATTGAGCACTATAGCAACTATCGAATTTTAATGTTTCCAAGATTCAAATCTTGCAATAAAAAAGAGAGTGTTTACCACTCTCTATTTGCAACCAGCTCTTCCATTTCAAGATCAAGATAACCTTGATCCTGTATCACCATCATCAACGCTTCAGCAATATAATCTGCAGCAGTATCATCCAGTGAGGAGTCTAAGTCTTCAAACTGAGGCTTCATTTCATTAATTTCAGTCACAGTCAGATTTGCCAAAGAATAAATTTCAGCATCGCTAAAACTGGTTTTAGCCACCTTTTTAGCAAATTGTTCAATGAGTTGCTTTATTTCGGCAACTAGAATATCGGGATAATATTCATCATCGAACATTGGGAGAAGTAGATCGTTAAACATAGCAACCTAAAATAAAACAGCAATTCACGCGCTTATATAACACAAACCATACAATTCACCAAATCTACTTGCGACCTTAATGCTATTTTTTTAAATCACTTTTCTGATTAGAGAGAGAAATGCGCTTCAATCGTCATACTTATACCTATGAAGAAAGATCATTTGATCCAATCAAATTCAATTTAAAACACCTATCGCTAAATCGCGGTACGCATTGCCTGCCAAATTTGAATGGCGTCTGACATTGCTTTTACATCATGTGCACGTACCATACATGCACCTTGCTGAATACTCATCAAATGCGCAGCGACACTGCCTATCGCACGATTTTGAGCATCTGCTCCACCTAAAGCCTCTCCAATAAAACGCTTACGTGATAAGGCGGATAAAATGGGATATCCCATTGCGTTCAATTTATAAAACTCATTCAATAATTTTAAGTTCTGTTGCGCATTTTTAGCAAAACCAAAACCGGGATCAATCATGATGTTTTCAGGCTTAACCCCTGCTTGTATCGCTTGATCGACACGTTGTTGAAGTTCCTTAATCACATCCAGAGTTACATCCTGATATTGGTCCAGTTGGTTCATGGTTGTTGGTTCACCACGCATATGCATAATAATCACAGGAATATCTAGTTCTGCAGCTGTTTGCAATGCATTTGGACGAGTTAATGCTCTTACATCATTCCAAATATGTGCGCCGACCTTGACTGCTTCACGAATCACTTCTGGTTGCGAAGTATCAACCGATATCACCACGTCATATTGGGCAAGCTCAGCAATTACAGGAATGACGCGTTGGATTTCCTCAGTGATTGCTACAGTTGATGCACCAGGTCGTGTAGATTCACCACCGACATCAATCACAGTTGCACCTGCATCAATCATTTGTCTAGCATATGCAATGGCTTGATCTTTTTGATTATGTAGACCTCCATCACTAAAAGAATCTGGAGTTACATTCAGTATCCCCATAACATGCGCTTTTGATAGATCTAAACTCAAACGCCCGCAACGCAAAATTTTATTCGGCAGTGACACCAATTGCATGTCGCCTCTCCATGATTAAGTCGCTTTAGTTTAGCAATTACACTCCATTTCAAGATAAATTCTTTTAATAATAAATTGTATTTGCATAAAAAAAGAGCCTCGTATGAGACTCTTTTTGATTTATTCCAATCAGGTTGCTGGTAATGGTGGCGGAGTTGATGGACCATCTGTAGGCGTCACATCAATCACTGGATTATCAGCAACATAAACCTTAGGTGGTTGCGGCTCACGACCTTCCATGATGTCACGGATTTGATCACGATCAATAGTTTCCCATTCCATCAAGGCTTTCACCATTGCATGCGCAATATCTTTGTTATTTTCAAGAATATCACGTGCAACTTTGTACTGTTCATCAAGAATACGACGTACTTCTTGGTCAACTTGTTGTTGAGTTGCTTCAGAAATAGTGCGACTACCTACGTTTCCAAAGAAACCATTTTGGTTTTCATCTTCGTAAACCATCACACCCATTTTGTCAGACATACCGTACTTGGTGACCATTGCACGCGCCATTTTAGTTGCACGTTCAAAGTCGTTAGAAGCACCTGTCGACATTTGGTTAATGAATACTTCTTCTGCAATACGACCACCGAATAAGATAGAAAGTTCATTCAACATCTTAGACTTGTAATGGCTGGTTTGGTCATGTTCTGGCAGCTGCCAAGTCACACCAAGCGCCCAACCACGCGGCATAATGGTTACTTTATGTACTGGGTCTGTACCCGGAAGAATTTCCGCTACAATCGCATGACCTGCTTCATGATAAGCGGTCGCACGACGTTCTTCTTCACGAATCACCATCGACTTACGTTCAGGTCCCATATAGATCTTGTCTTTAGCATCTTCAAAGTCATGCATGTCGACAGTGTTCTTATTACGACGTGCAGCAAATAATGCCGCTTCATTGACAAGGTTTGCCAATTGCGCACCAGAAAAGCCCGGTGTACCACGTGCAAGTACTTTAAGATCAACACCTGTTACAGATGGAAGTTTCTTCAAATGCACTGCCAAAATCTGTTCACGACCTTTGATGTCAGGAAGACCCACCATCACTTGACGGTCAAAACGTCCAGGACGTAACAATGCTTTATCGAGTACGTCGGCACGGTTGGTTGCAGCAATAACGATAATACCTTCGTTACCTTCGAAACCATCCATTTCAACCAACATCTGGTTTAATGTTTGCTCACGCTCATCATGACCACCACCAGTACCTGAACCACGATGACGACCAACAGCATCAATCTCATCAATAAAGATGATACATGGTGCATGACGTTTCGCTTGTTCAAACATATCACGTACACGCGAAGCACCCACACCTACAAACATTTCAACGAAATCAGAACCAGAGATGCTAAAGAAAGGAACTTTTGCTTCACCCGCAATCGCTTTCGCAAGTAAAGTTTTACCCGTACCTGGAGGACCAACCATCAACACGCCTTTAGGAATTGTTGCTCCTAAGCGTTTGAATTTTGCAGGGTCTTTTAAGAAATCTACGATTTCAACAACTTCTTGTTTCGCTTCATCACAACCTGCAACATCAACAAATGTTACTTTGATTTGGTCTTCCGAAAGCATTTTTGCCTTCGATTTCCCAAAACTCATTGGGCCATTTTTACCGCCTGCACCACCGCCCATGTTACGCATGAAGAACATGAACAATAAAATAATTAAGAGTACAGGGAAACTTGCAATGAGAAGTTGCATCAACAAACCTTGACGTTGAGGTGCAGTACCTTCAACAACAACGTTATTTTTGATGAGTGTAGGCATCAGTTCAGGATCTTGAACTGCTGGGCGAATACTTTCAAAGTTCGAACCGTTCTTTTTTTCGCCGCTTATTCTTTCACCATCAATTGTGACTTTACTAATTTGACCAGCATTCACCGCTGTGACGAATTCAGAATAATTCATCGCAGAAGGCTTACTGCGGTCACTGAGATTGCTGAAGATTAAGATCAGCACACCCAGTATGACCAGCCACAATACGGCATTTTTGAAGTAATCGCTCAAAGCTTTATTCCCATATATAACTATTTTGATCAGGCTCAATCATGCTTGATCGTAACAAAAAGCGAGTAATGAATTTCGCAATAAAGATTAAAAAGGTACAAAATGCACAATTTTTAACAACTTGGCAAGCATTTGTTGGCAATTCATTACGAACTACGAACATACCTTAAAAATGCCCGCTATTGCGAAACTTTTTTACGACCCTGTCCAATTAAAAAAACTTCTTTTGAACGTGCACGTGAAGCAGCAGGTTTTGCTGTTTTCAATACATCAAAACTGTCCACGACTTGCTTTCGGAACTCATCAAATCCACTGCCTTGGAAAACCTTAACTACAAATTGCCCTTTAGGTCCTAGAACTTTATTGGCAAAATCTAACGCAAGTTCACACAAATAAATCTGGCGAGGTTGATCTACAGCCCTATTACCTGATGTATTGGGGGCCATATCTGAAATTACAACGTCTACAGTGCGTCCATTTAAAATATTTAACAATTTTTCGAAAACTTCTTCTTCTCTAAAGTCACCTTGTAAAAAAGTAACATCTGGTAAAGCGTCCATTTCCAAAATGTCTGAAGCAATCACTAAACCCTTATCACCGACCAGTTTTCCTGCGATTTGCGACCAGCTTCCTGGTGCAGCTCCCAAGTCAACTACAGTCATTCCGGGTTTAATCATTTTATATTTTTCTTGAATTTCAAGAAGTTTATATGCTGCGCGAGCACGATAGCCTTCTTTTTGTGCTTTTTTCACAAAAGGATCATCTAAATGCTCTCTCATCCACGCACGACTACTTTTGGATAACTTCTGGTTGGTAATGCGTGTAGCCATAACTCTCTTGATCTAAACGGATAACTAACTTGTGATTGTACGTGAAAAATATTCTCATTGCAGTATACATATGGATTAAAATCGATAGATATTGATATGTTTTTTTGAATAAGCTTCATCGAATATTTCTACAGAATTTACAGCGCAGCGATATGGCTTTTGTTATACTAAGTCGTTTTTAAAATCAGGTTATTTTTTATGGCGACTCTATCTATCCAAGAACGTAAACGTTTACGTCAAATCGGACATGCATTAAATCCAGTTGTAATGCTTGGTGATAAAGGCTTGACTGAAAGTGTCGTTGAAGAATTAAACCGTGCTTTAAATGATCATGAGTTAATTAAAGTTAAAATTGCGGGCGAAGATCGCGAAGCACGCACAGCAACCATCACTGAAATAGCTGAAACAACTGGCGCAGAAGTGGTGCAAACCATCGGTAAAATTGCTTTGCTTTACAAAAAAGCAGCCAAACAAAATCAAAAACTCTCTAATTTGGTTCGTCACGCTCATCTTTCTAATTAAGATTTATTTTCATGGCAAGTTACGAACTGAATGCTTTTGATCGTCGTTTTCAAAGTATCTCTTTAGTGGGTGCGATTGAGCAGGTCAATCCCTACACCTTAAATCTAGGTTATTGGTTAAGAGATCCCAATCAATTTATTGTATACCCTGAACCTGTTACAGCACATCCGCGTCAAGATTTTCTTTGGGAAAATACCTGTTTTGAAATTTTTATTGGCGTGCAGGGTGAAGATCAATATCGAGAAGTTAACCTCTCCCCTTCTCAAGCTTGGCAAGCCTATCAATTTGAAGAATATCGCTATCCTGAAAATATGCCTCCTGTAGTTGCATACGATATTGAGTTAAATCAGCTTAAGCGTACACATTATGGATTAAATGTGAGTTTAGATCTGACTGAGTTTATGCTTGCACATAAACTCAAGTGGTCTGATCTATTTATAGGACTCAGTGCTGTTTTGAATACCACACAAGGTCAACACTTCTTCGCCATGCAGCATAGCGGACAGCAAGCTGACTTTCACAACAAACGCGACTGGTTACATACCTTTTAATCGTCACTGTTGAATTGTCTTTTAAATAAAAAGTGAGGCATTTGCCTCACTTTTTATTTAGGTATAGTTGTTTATATACAGCCCAAACAACAACAACTTATTGCTTTGTCGTAACTTTATGCCAAACTTCCAACGTATGCTCTTTAGAACGTTTTAGTGTTTCAGTGAGCTGAACTTTATGCTTAGAGGAAATTTGTGAAACATCTTCACGAATTTCTTTACCTACTTCAGTCAACTCTTTCACCAAAAGGCTTAATTCCGATTTTAAGAAATCAGCTAATTCAACCAAGTCTTTTTGTGAAGTAGAAAATTGGGTTTTGATTACATCAAGACGTTGTACCAAATCTTGTTTGAAGTTTTGGACTTGATCTTGAACCTGTTCATTCAGTTGCTCTGTTTCAGCTTCCAGTTTTTTCTGAGTATCCGCCACAGCTTGAGAGACTTTTTGCTGCGCATCTTTGCCCAGTTTCTCTAAATTTTCCGCAGTTTCAGCTACAACCTCTTTCAAAGCTGCTGTATCTTTTGTTACTTTTTCAGTCACACTTTCTTTAGATATCGTCATATTGATTCCCCCTGGAATACGAAACAATAAGATAGCGTGAAGAAATAAATTTTAGATTTTGATTTGTCTGACAATTATTAAATACTTACAATTTCAAAAAATTCATATGAAAAGCAGAACTAGTAAAAAATAGCAAGGCATTTATCTCACAATATCCACCTAAATAAAATGGACTTTTAATCAGTTCATGCGTATAATGCGCTGTTAAGTTATAAGCGAGCAGACATGAGGAGGGTAGGATTTAATTAGCCTTCCTTTTTTTTCGTCTACTCGCTTTTTTACAGCCCTATTTTTGTGGTTTTAGTTCAGGAGCTATGGTTTGAGCACCCCCGCCATTTTAGCCCTTGCTGACGGTACTGTTTTTAAAGGTACATCGATCGGCGCTACGGGAAGTACGACTGGTGAAGTCGTTTTTAACACTGCCATGACTGGTTATCAAGAAATTTTGACTGATCCAAGTTATGCACAGCAACTTGTAACTTTAACTTATCCTCATATCGGTAATACTGGTTGTAATGAAGAAGACACTGAATCAGGTCGAATTCATAAAGTCTGGGCGAATGGTCTCATCATTCGTGACCTTCCTTTATTACACAGCAATTTCCGCGCAAATCAATCTCTTGGCGAATATTTAAAACAACATAACGTCGTTGCCATTGCTGATATTGATACACGAAAATTAACACGAATCTTACGTGACAAAGGTGCACAGAACGGTTGTATTCTTGCAGGTGAAAACATCACTGAAGAAGAAGCAATTGCTCAAGCACGTGCCTTTGGTGGCTTAAACGGTTTAGACCTTGCTAAAGAATGTTGCGATCCTGAAGGTTTTGAATGGACTGAAGGTTCATGGACATTAGGCAAAGGCTTCTCTCAACCTGAAACTAAATTTCATGTAGTTGCATACGATTATGGTGTCAAAACCAACATCTTACGTATGCTTGTAGATCGCGGTTGTAAGTTGACTGTGGTTCCTGCTCAAACCCCTGCTGAAAAAGTGCTCGCACTTAATCCAGATGGTGTGTTCCTTTCAAATGGTCCTGGCGATCCAGCAGCATGTGATTATGCGATTGAAGCTGTGAAGACTATTGTTGAAACTACAAACCTGCCTGTATTTGGTATTTGTTTAGGTCACCAAATTCTTGCTTTAGCATCTGGTGCTAAAACAGTAAAAATGCCACATGGTCACCATGGTGCAAACCATCCTGTACAAAACATTGATGACCAAAGTCAATACCACGGTACAGTGATGATTACTTCTCAAAACCATGGCTTCGCTGTAGATGCAGAAACTTTACCTGCAAATCTTAAAGCAACGCACAAATCTTTATTCGATCAAACTCTACAAGGGATTCATCGTACAGATAAACCTGCGTTTAGCTTCCAAGGTCACCCTGAAGCAAGCCCTGGTCCACATGACTGTGCCCCATTGTTCGATCATTTCATCGAACTTATTGAAGCATCTAAGAAGTAATTAAGGAAGCGACCATGGCTAAACGTACAGACATTAAAAGCATCTTAATTATTGGTGCGGGTCCGATTGTCATCGGACAAGCATGTGAGTTCGATTACTCAGGTGCACAAGCATGTAAAGCCCTTCGTGAAGAAGGCTATCGTGTTATTTTGGTGAACTCTAACCCAGCCACCATTATGACTGATCCAACAATGGCAGATGCAACGTATATTGAACCGATTACGTGGCAGACTGTAGCTGCGATCATTGAGAAAGAACGCCCAGATGCTGTTCTTCCAACTATGGGTGGTCAAACGGCATTGAACTGTGCACTTGCACTTGATGCCAACGGTATCTTAAAAAAATATAATGTTGAATTAATCGGTGCAACCAAAGAAGCGATTGAAAAAGCTGAAGACCGTAAATTGTTCGACATCGCAATGCGTAAGATCGGTTTAGAATGTCCTCGTGCCGATGTTGCTGAAAGCATGGAACATGCACTTGAAATTCAAGCGCGTTTTGGTTTCCCTGTCATCATTCGTCCATCATTTACGATGGGTGGTTCAGGTGGTGGTATCGCTTACAACAAAGAAGAATTTATTGAAATTTGTGAGCGTGGTTTCGATCTTTCGCCAACTAAACAATTGTTGATCGATGAATCATTGATTGGTTGGAAAGAATACGAAATGGAAGTTGTGCGTGACAAAAACGACAACTGTATCATTGTTTGTACCATTGAAAACTTTGACCCAATGGGTGTCCATACAGGTGACTCGATCACTGTTGCGCCTGCACAAACACTGACTGATAAAGAGTTCCAATTACTCCGTAATGCGTCTTTAGCGGTACTTCGTGAAATTGGTGTAGAAACCGGCGGTTCAAACGTTCAATTCGGTATTAATCCGAAAGACGGTCGTATGGTCGTGATCGAGATGAACCCTCGCGTATCTCGCTCTTCGGCTCTTGCATCTAAAGCAACAGGTTTCCCTATTGCAAAAATTGCAGCGAAACTTGCAGTCGGTTATACCCTTGATGAATTGAAAAATGACATCACTGGCGGTACTACACCTGCATCATTCGAGCCTGCAATTGACTATGTAGTGACTAAAATTCCTCGTTTCAACTTCGAGAAATTCCCACAAGCTGACGCAACATTGACAACACAAATGAAGTCGGTGGGCGAAGTGATGGCGATTGGTCGTAACTTCCAAGAGTCTGTACAGAAAGCATTACGTGGTCTTGAAGTCGGTACTTGTGGTTTCGATGAACAAATCGCTGTGGGTACAGAAGGCGCAAAAGATAAAATCTTAGTTGAGCTTAAAGTACCTGGTCCAGATCGTATTTGGTATGTTGCTGATGCCTTCCGTCATGGCTTTACTCTAGAAGAAGTTTTCGCTGCAACCAATATTGATCGTTGGTTCTTGATCCAAATCGAAGACATCATCAAGACTGAAGAACAAATTAAAACTTTAGGTTTTGGTGACTTAAACGCTGACAATATCCGTTCATTTAAGCGTAAAGGTTTATCTGATTTGCGTATCGCAAACTTAATGGGTATTTCGCAAAAGCAATTCCGTAAGCATCGTTGGAACTTGGGTGTATATCCAGTTTACAAACGTGTTGATACCTGTGCTGCTGAGTTTGAATCAGATACAGCCTATATGTATTCAACTTATGATGAAGAATGTGAATCTAATCCGTCTAGCAAAGACAAGATTATGGTCATCGGTGGTGGTCCTAACCGAATTGGTCAAGGTATTGAGTTCGATTACTGCTGTGTACATGCTGCGCTTGCTATGCGTGAAGATGGTTATGAAACCATCATGGTCAACTGTAACCCAGAAACTGTTTCAACAGACTATGATACTTCTGACCGTTTGTACTTCGAACCAATCACACTGGAAGACGTACTTGAAATCGTGCGTACTGAAAAGCCAAAAGGCATCATTGTGCAGTATGGCGGTCAAACACCATTGAAATTGGCACGTGCTTTGGAAGAAGCTGGGGCTCCAATTATTGGTACATCTCCTGATGCAATTGATCGTGCAGAAGACCGTGAACGTTTCCAACAAATGATTCAACGTTTGAATCTTCGCCAACCAAGCAACAGCATTGTAAAATCTGCTGAAGAAGGTATGGCTGAAGCATCTAAAGTGGGTTATCCATTGGTAGTACGTCCTTCTTATGTGCTTGGTGGTCGTGCAATGGAAATCGTCTACAATGACGATGAACTTAAGCGCTACTTACGTGATGCGGTTCAAGCATCTAACGAAGCACCTGTATTACTCGATCACTTCCTTGATGATGCGACAGAAGTTGATGTTGACTGCGTATCTGACGGTAAAGATGTTGTGATTGGTGGAATTATGCAGCACATCGAACAAGCAGGTATTCACTCTGGTGACTCAGCATGTTCGATTCCACCTTACTCTCTTTCTCAAGAGATTCAGGACGAAATGCGTCGTCAAACAGTGGCTATGGCGAAAGAGCTTGGCGTTATTGGTTTGATGAACGTTCAATTTGCTGTAAAAGGCAACGATGTTTATATTCTTGAAGTTAACCCACGTGCATCTCGTACAGTACCATTTGTATCGAAATGTATTGGTGAATCGTTAGCAAAAGTTGCTGCACGTTGTATGGCGGGTCAATCTTTAGAATCTCAAGGATTCACAAAAGAAATTATCCCAACTCATTTTGCAGTAAAAGAAGCAGTATTCCCATTCAATAAATTCCCAGGTGTTGATCCAATTCTTGGACCAGAGATGAAATCTACTGGTGAAGTTATGGGTGTTGGTAAAACTTTTGGTGAAGCTTTCTACAAAGCTGTGTTAGGCTCTAATGATCGTTTACCAGGAAAGCCAACTGAAGGTGAAGTGAAACATGTATTTATTTCAGTACGTGATTCAGACAAACCTCGTGCACCTGGTATTGCGAAACAATTGGTGGATTTAGGCTTCAAAATTATCGCAACTGGCGGTACTTATGATGTCATTAAAGACGCTGGTATTGAATGTGAACGTGTGAACAAAGTCACAGAAGGTCGTCCTAATATTGTTGACCGCTTGAAAAATGGCGAGATTCACCTCATTATCAATACCACTGAAGGCAAACAAGCTCAGCAGGATTCATTCTCAATCCGTCGCTCTGCACTCCAAGGTAAAGTGTATTACACAACAACCTTGAATGGTGCTGATGCTGTATGCCAAGCTTTAGCAATTCAATTGCCAATGGATGTATATCGCTTGCAAGATTTGCAAACACTAGGTTAATTCGTTTCCGATAAGTCCCGTCACCTTATCGGTGGCGGGCTTTTTTCATTTCTAAACCAGTATTTTTTTAAATACGAAACTGAGGGACAACAATGCAACGTTATCCTATGACTCCCGAAGGCAAGGTTGCCTTAGAGAAAGAATTACAACAGTTGAAATCTGTTGATCGTCCACGTATTACTGCTGCAATTGCAGAAGCTCGTGAACATGGGGATTTAAAAGAAAACGCAGAATACCACGCAGCACGTGAACAACAAGGTTTCTGTGAAGGTCGTATCCAAGACATTGAAGGTAAACTCGGTGCTTGCCAAGTGATCGATGTAAAAGAACTTGAGCAAACAGGTCGTGTTGTTTTTGGTGTAACAGTTACGATTGAAAACTTAGATACTGAAGAAAAGAAAACCTATAAGATTGTAGGTGATGATGAAGCAGATTTTAAAATTAATAAAATCTCAGTGAACTCTCCTATCGCACGTGGTCTTTTAGGTAAAAATGAAGGCGATGAAGTAAAAATCGTCACGCCTCAAGGCGAAGTAGAATATGAAGTGGTCAGTGTTGAGTATATCTAAGTAAAACTACTCATCATATTGAGGGCTGATTATTCAGCCCTTTTTCTTTTCGAGAATAATATTTGATTCTACAACAACAATAATTCAAACAACCTGTAAAAACTAATCCATCATATGCAATTGTTAAGGAGGCATCGCTTACGCAAATCAATTTACACTCCAGAGCTAAAACAAAAAAATAAAAGTTATATTTTTCAATTACATATTCTAATTTTTCAATATTTTCATTTAGGATAAATTATATTTTATTGGATGAGTTTTTAACAAATTGGCTATACAGAGAAAGATCTGATGCCTTAAAAATAGCAATTATCACCACCTTGTCCAAATTTATTGCCATTGTTAAATAATCTATTTGCATTAGATTGATGGAAAATAAAAATTTCTTGAGGAACAATATGAAAGCTGGGCGTGTAAGTCGCACAGCAGAAGCAGCGGCTGCTCTGCGTGCCAACCACCATTTGAACGCTAGCGATCCTGTATTTTCAGATCCGTACGCTTTAGCAATGACCAATAGTCGCTGGCGGGTATTACTGAATAATGCCTTGTTTTGCAAAACGCTTAATTCAAAGTTGATGAATCAAACCTTTGGTAAATTGACTGGGCAAGTGGTTGGTCGTTCACGATATTGTGAAGATCTTTTACAACATGCAATTGAGAACCATCAAATTCATCAATATGTCTTGGTCGGTGCAGGCTTAGATTCATTTGTTTTACGTTTAGCAGCTCAATATCCGCAACTTAAAATATTCGAAGTTGATCATCCTGATACACAGAAGACCAAAATACAAAAGTTAAAAAAGATTTCTAAATCCCAACAATTGCCTGAAAATGTAGAATTTGTCAGCATTGATTTTGAAAAAGAAAAGCTTTCTGAAGCTTTAACCCGTAGTGGTTTCCAATCTAAACACCCTGCTTTTTTCTCTTGGTTAGGCACAACGCATTATTTAACACCGCAAACCACATTAGCCACTTTGCAAAATATTGCATCCATTGCACATAAACAAAGTGAAGTGGTTATGGACTACTCGATTGATTATAGAGAATTACAAGGTATAGAACGGTTTGGTGCGTTCGCTTTAACTCAATTTACTCAATTTCTTAAAGAACCTTTGATCGGTACTTTTGGTTCAGATGCTTTACATCAGGCAGTGATCAAAATGGGATATCAAGTCTTGGAAGATTTATCAGGTCAACAGATCACTGAGCGCTATTTTAACCATCGTGCAGATCATATTCGTCATACGCATGGCTCGCATTTGCTTCATTTAAAACTTATTTAAAACAAACCAAGCTGAAATATCATTCAAATATTTCTCACTTTTTAAAGATAGAATATGGAAATGATGCTGATTTACTTAGGCTATTTTATTGAATTTATATAGCTCAATCCTATAAAGCTCATATAAAATAGTCACAACACTCTCCGCACATCAAGCAACCTTTAGAATGCCTAACTCGATAAATTCACCAGTAAAACACTGGTGTGAATTTGAATTTATTTCCAAAACTGTTAAAAATCCAAACATTCATATAAAAGGTAATTACTCCTATTACTCAGCGTATTGGGATCAAGGTTTTGAGCGTTGTGTAGTGCGTTATTTACATGACAAAGCATCCACTACTGAAAAGCCGATTGACCAATTGTATATCGGTAACTTCGTTTGTTTTGGTGCTGAATCCGTAATCATGATGGGAGGGAATCAGTTACACCGTCCTGACTGGATCTCAACATTTCCTTTTGATACCCGTAGTTTTTTACCTGCTGGGGATACAGTCATTGCGGATGGTTGTTGGATTGGGAGTCGCGCCATGATCATGCAAGGGGTAAAACTCGGTGAAGGTGCTGTTGTTGCAACAGGTGCAGTAGTCACCCAAGATGTCCCACCGTATGCAATTGTGGGCGGTGTACCTGCGAAGCTCATTAAATATCGCTTTACTGAGCAAGAGATTGCACAACTACTCTCCCTAAGGCTTTATGACCTTGATGAAAAGCAAATATTAAAAATGCGAGCGCAATTACAGACTGATGATCTAATTCAGCTAATACAGTTCTTAAAAAATCAAGCCAATCAGTAAAATGTAGGCTCAATCTTATCAAAACAAAAAAGGGGTAAATTTTCATTTAACCCTTTTATAAGATTTAACCAATCGTTGCTTATAGATCGGAATTTAAAGCCACATCGCGATGCGCATTCTTTAACTTTTTTTGTTTTAGATAGTAGGCAAACATCAAACACAATATCCAAGCAGGAATCATCATTACGGCGATGCGCATATCAGGTGTAAATGACATCACAACAAGAATACCGAACATAAAAATCATGCACAGATAATTACTGAATGGATAAGCAATGCTAGGGAATTTGGTGGTTTGCCCTTGCGCTTGCATAGCTTTACGGAATTTTAGATGTGTCCATGAAATCACCACCCAGTTAATCACAATCGCGGCAACCACGAGCATCATTAACAAACCAAATGCTTTTTCTGGAAATGCATAATTCAACAATACACATAAAACAGTGACAAATGCAGAAACAAGCACTGCATTGGTTGGGATGCCACGTTTATTGATATGTTTAAGGAATTTCGGTGCATTGCCCTGTTGAGCCAAACCCAATAACATACGGCTGCTACAATAGCTCGTTCCGTTATATACCGAAACTGCTGCAGTAAGAATCACGAAGTTCAACAGAGTCGCTACGCCTTGACTATCCAGCGAAGCAAAGACCATAACAAAAGGGCTTCCACCTTCCGCCATTTTGTTCCAAGGGAACAAGGCAAACAAAATAAACAGTGTTGCGATATAAAAAATCAAAATACGATAAATAATTTGATTCACAGCCTTAGGCAAAGTTTTATCAGGATCTCTCGCTTCTGCGGCAGTGATTCCAAATAATTCAATACCGCCAAAAGCAAAAATAATCACTGCCATTGCCATGATCAACCCTTCAACACCAAATGGGAAGAAACCGCCCAATGCCCAGAGATTGGTAATACTTGCTTGTGGTCCTGCTGTACCCGTTGCAAGTAAATAGGAACCAAAGCCAATCATCGCCAAGATTGCCAAAATTTTGACGATGGAGAACCAAAACTCCATTTCACCAAAAAATTTTACATGCAGAAGATTAATGCCGTTAATTAAAATAAAAAACGCCAATGCTGAAATCCATGTTGGGATTTCAGGCCACCAATATTGGATATATAAACCAATTGCACTGAGTTCAGCCATACAAACCAGAACATTGAGTACCCAATAGTTCCAGCCTGACATAAACCCTGCAAATGAGCCCCAGTACTTATAAGCAAAATGGCTGAATGAGCCACTGACTGGCTCTTGCACCACCATCTCACCTAACTGTCGCATCATAAGAAACGCAATCAGCCCTGCAATCGCATAACCGAGGATCACCGAAGGTCCCGCAAGTTTGATCGACTGCGAGATCCCGAGGAACAATCCAGTACCAATTGCACCACCCAGTGCAATCAACTGAATATGGCGATTGCTTAAACCATGTTTCAGGTTTCCTTGCTCGTGTTCTGACATATGATTATTCTCATCCTTGTCGCGTAATTTTTATATTCAAAATTACGTATATCATAAGTTAATCAAAAATGCCTATATCTAATCGAAAAATAATTGATTTACTTTTCTCATAACTGCGCATATAAGCAGAAATTTCAACAAATAACAATTATTATGAATTATGTAATTAAATTATGTATTGCGTAATTATTAATTTTCAGTATGATAGAAATCATCATGTAGATCATTCTGGACTAGTCAGCATAATGAAGACGGATAAAAACAATAATATTTATTTGTTTTTCATAAGCTTGAGTGGAAAAAGAGAAAACGAAATAAGTTCTCATTCATAAGAGACAAGGAAAGCGCACCATGACACAACATTTAACAACCTTTCTTGAGATCGCACCTCAATCTGATTTCAGCATTCATAATTTACCTTATGGCATTTTTAGTGAAACCGCTCAGGGAGATAAACGTGTCGGTGTCGCGATTGGTGATTGGGTAATCGACCTCGCTGCTTTAGAAACATTAGGATTACTTCCAAATTGCAAAACTCAGTGTTTTAATCAAAGCAGCCTGAATAAATTTATCGAAACAGGTAAAAAAAATTGGCATTACATTCGCCAAACCCTACAAGACTTGCTTTCTGCAGACAATCCAACACTTCGTGATCATCCGGAATTACGCCAAAAAGTATTATTCAAACAAAATACAGTCACCTTACATTTACCAGTACAAATCTCTGGCTATACGGATTTCTACTCCTCTAAAGAACATGCAACCAATGTTGGAACTATGTTTAGAGATCCTAAAAATGCCTTGCTTCCAAATTGGAGTGAGCTACCTGTGGGTTATAATGGTCGTGCCAGTTCTGTGGTTGTTAGCGGTAAGGAGATTGTCCGCCCTTCTGGTCAAATTAAACTTCCTCATGAAGAACGCCCTCTCTTTTCGGCAACCCGTAAACTCGACTTTGAACTCGAAACAGCTTTTATCGTAGGTAAGACAACTGAGTTGGGTGAACCGATTGCAATTGAAGATGCGTGGGATCATATTTTTGGCATGGTCTTGCTGAATGATTGGTCTGCACGTGATATTCAACAATGGGAATATGTGCCCTTAGGTCCATTTAATGCCAAGACCTTTGCCAGTGCAATTTCACCTTGGGTGGTAACGATGCAAGCCTTAGAACCCTTTAAAGTCAAAGGTCCGCAACAACTGCCAGAGCCATTAGATTATTTAAAAGAACATACTCCCAACAGTTTTGATATTCATCTCAGTGTGGAACTACAAACGGCGCAATCACAACATACTGAAGTGATTTGCCAAACCAACTTTAAATACATGTACTGGTCAATGGCACAGCAACTGACTCACCACACCATTTCAGGTTGTAATGTTCAAGTCGGAGATTTAATGGGTTCTGGCACAATTTCAGGTCCTACAGAAAATTCTTATGGAAGCTTACTGGAGCTTACTTGGAACACCACAAAACCCCTCACCTTATCCAATGGTGAAAAGCGCGGCTTCCTTGAAGATGGCGACAGTATAGTGATGAAAGGCTATGCTGAAAAAGGTGCTATTCGAGTAGGCTTTGGTCAGGTGGCAAATACGATTTTACCAGCCAAACAGTTTAGCTTTAAGCAGCACAAGGAATTGTGTGATGAAACTGTATAGTTATTTTCGTAGCTCTGCGGCTTATCGAGTTCGGATCGCTTTAAACCTGAAGCAATTAGATTATGTCATACAGCCTGTCCATTTGCTCAAAAATGAGCAACAACAAGAAAGCTACATCGCACTCAATCCAAGCCAGCTTGTACCAAGTTTGATTGATCAAGATCAGTCTTTTATACAGTCACTCAATATTTTGGAATATCTGGAAGAACGTTACCCATCCCTTCCTTTATTACCTACAGATCTTGTTGAGCGCGCCAATGTCCGTGCTTTTTCACAAACCATCGCCTGTGATATTCATCCCTTAGATAATCTCAGAGTGCTGAAATATTTAAAACATGAACTCGCTGTAAATGATGAACAGAAAAATCAATGGTACCAACACTGGATTATTGAAGGTTTTAAAAGCTTAGAGATGCAATTAAAAGACTCAAATGGTCAATTCTGCTTCGGCACTCAAGCCACATTTGCAGATTGTTGTTTGATTCCTCAAGTGTATAACGCCAAACGTTTCAATGTTGATCTAAGCGACTTTCCAAAGATTCAATCCATTGATCAACACTGCCTAAGCCTGCCTGCATTCTTAAGGGCGATCCCAGAACAACAACCAGATTGGGAATAAACAAAAAAAGGAGTTTTATCATGAGCTTTGCAATTAAAAAAATTCATCACGTGGCTTATCGTTGTAAAGATGCCAAAGAAACGGTGGAATGGTATAAAAAAATGCTCAACATGGAGTTTATTCTGGCTTTTGCAGAAGACCATGTTCCATCAACTAAAGCATTTGATCCCTATATGCATTTATTTCTTGATGCAGGTCAAGGCAATGTGTTGGCATTTTTTGAATTACCGACTCAACCAGAAATGGGACGTGATGAAAATACGCCTCAATGGGTTCAACACATCGCATTTGAAGTTGAAGACTTAGATGCCTTGCTTGCTGCAAAATCTCATCTTGAAGCCAATGGTGTCAAAGTGCTCGGTATTACCAATCATGGGATATTCCATTCGATTTACTTCTTTGATCCGAATGGACATCGTTTAGAACTAACATATAACGATGTTCATGCCGATGCAAAAATTTCAAAAATTACTGAAGAAATGAAGGTCGATATGCTGGATGAATGGAGTAGAACCAAACGCGCACCTCAACATACGCATTTCTTACATGAAGCTGAGTTAGGGTAATCATTATGGTCAATAAAGTATCAACGAGTGCCGAAGCAGCCCTGCAAGGTATCGTGCAAGATGGACAAACCATTGCTGTGGGCGGATTCGGACTTTGTGGTATTCCTGAAGCTTTGATCAAAGCGCTTAAACAAAGTGGAGTAAAGCAACTAACCTGCATCAGTAATAATGCAGGCGTGGATGATTATGGTTTAGGGCTGTTATTGCAGTCTAAACAAATCAAAAAAATGATTTCATCCTACGTTGGGGAAAATAAAGTATTTGAACGACAGTTTTTAAATGGTGAACTTGAAGTTGAATTGACACCTCAAGGCACATTGGCAGAAAAACTTCGTGCAGGCGGAGCTGGAATCCCAGCGTTCTATACTGCAACTGGTGTTGGTACCAGTATTGCTGAAGGTAAAGAGCTTCGTGAGTTTAATGGTCAGTCTTTTCTCCTAGAGACTTCACTTTGTGCAGATATTGCATTAATCAAAGCTTATAAAGCGGACAAAGCTGGTAATCTGGTATTCCGAAAAACTGCACGTAATTTCAATCCTGAGTGTGCAATGGCAGGTCGTTATACGATTGTTGAAGTTGAGCATATTGTTGAACTTGGTGAAATTGATCCTGATGACATTCATTTAGCAGGAATCTATGTCAATGCCATTGTACTCAATGCTCAGCCTGAAAAGCGTATCGAACAACGTACATTAAAAGTTGCAGTATAAGGAGTGACAGAATGGCTTGGACAAAACAACAAATGGCTCAACGTGCTGCCAAAGAGTTGCAAGACGGTTTCTATGTCAATCTCGGCATTGGCTTACCGACTTTGGTTGCCAATTACATCCCTGAAGGAATGGATGTATGGTTACAATCCGAAAATGGTTTATTGGGCATTGATGAATTTCCAACTGAAGACAATGTAGATGCGGACTTGATCAATGCTGGTAAACAAACTGTCACCGTTAAAAAAGGTGGTGCATTTTTTTCAAGTTCAGAATCATTTGCCATGATTCGCGGTGGTCGGGTTGACCTTGCTATTTTAGGTGCGATGGAAGTTTCTGAACATGGCGATCTCGCCAATTGGATGATTCCGGGTAAAAAAGTCAAAGGCATGGGCGGTGCAATGGATCTTGTTGCAGGTGTTCGAAAAGTCGTGATTTTAATGGAGCATACGACCAAAGAGGGTCAAGCTAAAATTTTACCTCAATGCACCCTACCATTGACTGGTCGCAGAGTGGTTCATCGTATTATCAGCGACTTAGGTGTACTCGATGTAACTCAGAATGGTTTAGAACTGGTTGAGTTAGCAGATAATGTCAGTTTTGATGACATTCAAGCGGCGACAGCAGTCAGGATTAAAAATATTCAAGCTGCATAAAGCACAATCTGATCGGGATGGAAGATCAATGGCTTCGATCCCGATTTTTATTGCCTAAATTTCAGCAAGGTCTGTTATTTTAACTTGAGCATGTTGATATACAATACGTGGTAAAGTCACACTAAAATACTCAATGCATAGTATGCTTATGCTATTCATCTATTTATCTCATTTAAAAAGATGATTTCTATTTTGTAGCATGCTCAGGCATTATGTGCTGAATGTAAAATCAAATATCGACAGCAAATCAAAGCTGCAAGATTAAATGCGATCAAGGGTTGTTGAATGATTGAAGAAAAGTTATCTGGTGGCGTTCAATCACTTGAAGTGGGCTTAGCCGTTCTCAATGCCCTTTTGGAACATAACAAACCGATTATATTAAAAGAACTATCAAGCAAGCTGGATATGCATCCTGCCAAAGTACATCGTTATTTAGTTAGCCTCATACGCATGAACTATGCAAAGCAACTGGAAGATGGTCAATATGCACTGGGTGATCAGGCTTGGCGTTTAGGTTTAAACTGCATTCAACATACCGATGCCCTACAGTTGGTACAGCATCGAATTTATGAATTACAAAATAAAATTGGCTGTGGTATTCAAATCAGTAAATGGTCACCTAAAGGTCCTTTGGTTGTACAATCGATTGAATCTAATCACCCAATTTCAATTGTCACCAAAGTCGGTTCAATTATGCCATTGGTCAACTCAGCTGCTGGGCGAGTTTTTGCAGCATATTTACCTGAGCCAATTATTAAACCATTGATATTTGCGGAATGGGAAAAAGCCGCAATCAATCATTATCAGATTAAACCGAGTCATTGGGATGAATTTATTCAACTTAAAGAAACCACTTTAGAACAAGGTATGGCAATTGCTCAAGGTGATCTTCTTACAGGCATCAATGCTATTGGTTTACCTATTTTTAATGCACATCAAGCTATGGAATTCTGCATTGTGGCTCTGGATAGTGAAGTATTTCTACCTGTGCATACAGGCAGTGAAAAACTTGAATTATTTAGGCATGAAGTGGCTGCAATTAATCAATACATTCAAACGCGTTAAGTTATAGCTTTATCTCCCAAATAAAAAAGCCAAGAAAACACTTTCTTGGCTTTTTCTACTGATACCAATCACTTTATTTGGCTTCTAATACACCACGACGGATTTGATCACGTTCAATAGATTCAAACAATGCTTTAAAGTTTCCTTCACCGAAGCCATCATCATCTTTACGTTGAATAAACTCAAAGAAAACTGGTCCAAGCATGTTTTCAGAGAAAATCTGTAATAACAGCTTTTTCTCGCCTTCTTTGGTATTTCCATCTAACAAAATTCCACGTTTTTGTAACTCTTCAGTTGGCTCACCGTGACCAGGTAAACGATCTTTTAACATTTCATAATAAGTTTCTGGTGGCGCGGTCATAAACTTCAAACCTAAACCTTTCAACTTATCCCAGGTTGAAATTAAATCGTCTGTGATAAAGGCAATATGCTGAATACCTTCACCATTGAAATCAGCCAGAAATTCTGCAATTTGACCATTCCCTTTGTCTGAGTCTTCATTCAATGGAATACGGATCATACCATCTGGTGCAGTCAATGCTTTAGAGGTCAAACCGGTATATTCACCTTTAATGTCAAAGTAACGAATTTCCTGAAAATTAAAGATTTTTTCATAGAAATTCGCCCAATATTCCATGCGACCTTTATACACATTATGGGTTAAATGATCAATTTCATTAAGCCCTGCGCCACGCGGATTTTTTTCTACATCATCAAAGAAAACAAAATCATTTTCGTAAATATCACGATCTACAAGGAAAATTGGCATTCCTCCAATTCCCTTAATCGCTGGAATATTCAATTCCATCGGTCCTGCTTGTGAATACATAGGTTCAGCGCCTAGTGCTATAGCATTTTTAAAAGCTTTAGCTGCATCACGGGTTCTAAATCCCATTGCACAAGCAGAAGGTCCATGCTCTTTGAAAAAGAATGAAGCATAAGACTCTGGTTGATAATTCAAAATAATATTGATATTACCTTGACGCCACAAATACACTTTTTTAGATTTATGTTTTGCAACTTTGCTAAAACCAATGGTTTCAAAAATTTGATCTAATCCATTTTCCGTCGATACAAATTCAATAAAAGCAAAACCACATAATTCTAATGGGTTATCTAAAATATCCATCTAGTTTCCCTTATTTAGATAAATTCATCCGTTTTTTAATGCTGAGAACAGCTTATCGTTACTTTGATTCATTGATCAAAGCACCATGAAAGCTGGTCCTTTTCATTCCATCATTCAGCCTGTCTAATGCCAAAAATATCAGTTTGGTGACAGTGAACTTTTACTCTAAATTCATCCTATAAGAAATCTATAATTTATGCAATACATAATTAAATTATGTATTGTGTAATCTTGTTGATTATTTACTCAAAATATCAGGTCACTATTTTTGCTGAAAAGGCACCATAATGTTATACGACTTTTCTACAACTTTTGATGATTCAGGTTTGAACGCTTCCCAATTAAAATCAGTAAAATTTAACCGCCATTGATAATACTCTTTGCCAATATCTTTAAATTGAATGGATAAATTAGAACCACTTTCATCATGACAGTGTGGAGAAGATTGATATTCCTCTTGAGAAAAACAGGCTCGAATCATCTCATATGAATGAAAAGCAACATCAGCCAACGCCAGTTTATAGGCATGATTCGGTTCTAACATGACAAAATCAGCGATCTCTTCTGCTCTTCCACCTCCAGAGTAAGTCGTACTCCAGCGCTTAACTACAGCAATAGCAAGCTTTTGACGATTTAAAGGATAAAATGCAGGATAAATACTCAATCCATCATTGTTTAATTCGTTATCAAAATCACTGTTACGACCATGATGCTGATACTGCTGAAAACTCCAAGAATTCAGTACAACATACTGATTGTTTTCTTTTATAAATTCGATTAATTGCGGTGTATCGTCAGTTAAATATAAATGAGTGTCAGCCCCTGATGGCTTTTTCCGAACTTCTACATCCTTTCCACAATTGACTTTTAATGCCTGACAAATTTGTTTAGCTTGTGAGCTTTCTGTTTTTAACTTTATCCAAGGAATAGCTTTAATTTGATCGGCAACAGCAGCATGAGAGAGCAAGAACACCCATGTCAATATTATCCATTGAACAATGCTGTTAGATTGGCTTTTAAAGATAGGCATTATGATTTATCGTCCTTTAAAATGGGCTTGATCTTTCATTAAAAAAGCACGGACTCCTTCTAAAAAATCTTCCGACTGACCCGCCCTTCTTTGTAAATCCTGTTCAACTTTAATTTGAGTATAAAAATCATTGTGCATGGTGACCCGCATCGCTTGTTTGATCAATGCAAAACTCAAACTGGCTTGCGTAGCAAAATACTCAGCTAAACGTACAACTTCTAAAGCCAACTGATCATCTGCCACGACTTTATAAATCATTCCGATTCGTTCAGCTTCTTCTGCACTGATCTTTTCTGCTGTCAACATCAATGCTTTGGCTTTAGCAAAGCCAATCAAGCGTGGAAGTAACCATGTTGCACCGCAATCAGGAATAAGACCAATTTTACTAAAGATTTGCGAGAAACTTGCTGATTTTGCTGCAAGTGTAATATCACATAACAATGGTAAACTCGCCCCCGCCCCAACAGCGATGCCGTTCACCGCACAGATGATGACTTTGGGCATATCATTGATAATGTCTAAGAGTGGATTAAAGTATTTTTCCAACACCTCACCTAAGTCAATGACTCCACTATTGAGAACTTCTGGACTTATTGCTTGCCCTGCACAAAATGCTTTGCCAACAGCTGCAATGACAATCACACGAACTTCAACATCCTCTTTCCATTGCCTGAGTATCTCTATAATTTCTAGACTCATCTCAGGCGTTAAGCTATTCAATTGTTCTGGACGGTTAAGCTTTAAATAACCTACCCCATTTTTCTTTTCTATAATAACTGTTTGATATTCCATGATCATTTCCTCAATGTTTTTGTATAAATGATGTGGAGCAGTCTTATTCCCTTTAAATTTGTTTCAAGTTCATTCTAAAGCATGTTTTTGATTTACAATTTACCAATTGTCTCAATTGATTTTTTATCCGTACTTTATTCTCTATATGTTTTATAAATCAAAGTAATTTAATCTTTAAAAACAATAAAATACATATTAATTATAGCGTGAATTAAATTCATTTTTGGCGGATTCCTGTCTCAGCACAGTATCACAAGGAGCCCTCGCATAACTAATGAGAGTTTATGCTAATGCATTGATTTAAATTTATGATATTTATATTAATTATCCCTATGCTTTTACTGGGTTTTATTCATTTCATATTCGCGTTATGATCATGTTATAGACTGGTGATGCGTATAAATATTCAATTCAGCTTTTTGTTAAAATAAGGAAAATAGTCATGGCTTATCAAAACATTCTCGTGCCTGTAGATGGCTCAGAAACATCTTTATCTGTTGTTAAACATGCTGTGGAATTTGCAAAAGCATTTAAGAGTAAAATTACAGTTGTACAAGTCATGACATTGGACCCATATATTGCATCAGAATATTTGGCAAACGGTCAAAGTAATATGCTCATTGAACGTGCCCGTGAATTTATTCAAGCCAATATCAACGAAGCCAAAGCACAATTCGCTGCAGAAGGCGTCCAAGTAGAAACTCGCTTACTTGAAGGTGAAAATATTGCGCATACATTAAATCAAGCCGTGCAAGATTTAAAAACTGATTTAGTCATCCTTAGCTCACATGGGCGTACAGGATTGAAAAAAATTATCATGGGAAGTGTTGCACAAAATTTGTTAACTGAATTACAAATTCCTGTTTTAGTCATTAAATAAATTGACTCAATGTCTAAAAACCTCACGCTAGAATTATCGTGAGGTTTTTAATTTTAAGGTGCCCATTGGTATTTTTTTAAATTAATTTTGCCATCAACAACGACCACCTCTTCCTCGCGTAATTTTGCCGTCTGTATACACATACCATGTTCATCCAATTTATTCAGACTGATACGACCTTGTGAGTTGACGACCCGATACCACGGAATATCATGATCTTCTGGAAGTTGTCCCAGTACACGCCCGACAAGCCGTGCATGTTTTGGTAAACCAGCAAACTTTGCGACTTGACCATAACTTGCCACTTTGCCTTTTGGAATCTGCACGATGACATTTAAAATCATCTGCGCCAGTTCATGATTCTGCATTAGACCTTTACATTTGAATAATTAAAAAATGTTGAAAATAACTCAACAAAATTGACTTAGAAAATAAGCTTCTGACATTTTAGGCAAATGTAATTTAATAGTACATATTCTAATCTTAAACCCTACCTGAAATACAACAACAAGAGTATGCAAAAATGAAAGGAATCTTCAATAAACTGCTTTTATCTACCGCATTGGTCATGGGCACTGTGACATCACTCGGTTTGTCCAATACCTATGCAGCTCCAAGTATTGATATTCAAAGTGTTCTTCAACAAGAGCGCGCTTGGGCTGGAATGGAAACCAAACGTGTCAAAGTTGGTGATATTGACTGGGCATACAGTGAAGGTGGACCCGCAGGAAAACCGACGCTTATGCTTGTACATGGGCTGGCAGGTAGCCGAGACAACTGGAACCGTGTAGCACGT
Organism: Acinetobacter sp. WC-743; assembly: GCF_000335555.1. Classification (NCBI taxonomy): domain Bacteria; kingdom Pseudomonadati; phylum Pseudomonadota; class Gammaproteobacteria; order Moraxellales; family Moraxellaceae; genus Acinetobacter; species Acinetobacter sp. WC-743. The sequence continues at coordinate 25,819 of NZ_AMFQ01000113.1, forward strand.
TATTTAACGCCATATTATCATGTCATAATTCCTGATTTACCAGGTCAAGGTGATAGTAAAGTTCCAAATGATTTTGATTACTCACTCCCGAATTTGACTGAAAGGTTACGTCGTTTTGCAGAAGCAATCAAAGTTGAGAATGGTCTGAATATTGCTGGACATTCAATGGGCGGTTCGATTTCGTTACTATATGCTGCTCAGTATCCTGTCGATACCAAGTCACTGTTCTTAATCGACAGTGCAGGCGTATTTAAATCTGCCAATACGCCATATCTTAAAGATCCAACCACTTTACGCAATATGATAGTCAGTAAACCTGGCGACTTTGATCGCTTAATGAAGATAGCGACTAGCCTTCCACCATTTATTCCAAAAGAATTAAAAGACTCTCAAGAAAAACTGATGATCAGTCAATCTGCGAACACAACAAAATTGGTTGAACAATTGATTGTAATGTCTAAATTGTTTACCCCTGACTCATTTGCGATTGCAGCACGCTCTATTGATCAGCCTGTATTAATTGCATGGGGTGATAAGGATCAAATTATCAATGTTGAAGCTGCTGCTGAATTGAAGGGTTTATTAAAAAATGCTCAAGAACCTGTAATCTTAAAAGGTGTAGGACATTTACCACTTCTTGAACAAGAGCAATTGTTGATTAAGCCGTATTTGGATTTCTTGGCAAAAAATGCGAAATAATGATTCGCTAATCTATGAGACCTTAAAAAATACCCTTCATGTTGAAGGGTATTTTTTAAGCTGGTATGACATTAAAGTTCAACATTTGAATGTGACTTTTTGAATCAGAAATTTGCTGGATTTTCCAAGCGCTTCACTTCTTGAGCCTTTTCTGGGTGATGAACGGTTGCAACGCCATCATCAGATTTTTTATCAACCAATGCTTCCGGATTATAAATCGTAATTGTTTCGTGACCTTCAGCATCCTCACCCACAATATATTTAAATCCTTTGCGATTCATTTTATTGCACATGCGTTGATACCAGCCTTTGAAACCTTGAGTTTCTTCGTTGGGATTGTAATAAAAAGCATTCATTACCGCAGGTAAGCCCAGACCACAGACCACGCCTGAAAGTAATACACTGATAAAAGTATAACCAATCAAAATACTGCTGTAATCACGTAACTCTGGTACGTTTGCCACGGCAAGAATCAATGCGAGTGAAATACCTCCTCGAACCCCTCCCCATGACAAAATGGCAAGACTACCGTTATAGCTCTTTTTTCGAAATGATGGGAAGAATGCAAAAGCAAGGAAATTTGCCGCAAAACGTGATAAATGCAGGGCAAAGAATGCAAAAATACCACCCAGAATAAGACTGGTACTAAGATCCAAAATAAAGATTTCTAGACCAATCAGAGTGAATAAGAATGAATTAATAATCCCTTCTACCGTGTGCCAGAAGTGATTGACCTCACGAATTTCACGGTCTTGTAGAATTTCTTTCCATTTATTCCCGACAATCAAACCACCAATAACACAAGCAATTGGTGCAGATGCGTGCGCAAACAATGCCACAAGATACGAACCACACGCCAACAATGCCGTAGTTAAGATGAGAGATTCCATCTCATGTTTACCACGTAATAAACGTAAAATCCCTAAACCGAATGCCCAACCAATGATCACAGCCACTACAATTTCATATAATAGGGTTTGTAGGGTTGCAATCAGACTGAAATGTTCACCTTCAAGGACATTCAATAAGGTCATAAACACGGCAATACACATTGCGTCATTAAATAAGGATTCACCTTCTAATTTGACCATCAAATGATGTGGTGCACGTACTGAACTCAGTACGCCTTTAATCCCAATTGGATCCGTTGCTCCAAGTGCTGAACCAAGTAATAACAACACTAAAATAGGCACAGGATTTCCAATCAAGAACTGGAAGCCAAACACCAATCCTGCAAAAAATACTGCACACAACAATAGTGCAATTGTGGCTAAGATACTGATCGGCTTCCAATAGACTTTTAAATCAGAAACTTTAAATTTCAATGCGGATGATGTCAGAATGAAACAAATCACACCATTGACTAAAAAATCATAAAAATCGACATGGCGCACTGCCTCTTCAATATTATGAATATTAATCGAGATAAATTGGTTACCATTCAGTAAACTGGCACCCCATTGCAAGATAAAGACAAAAATTGCAGAAACGATAGGTACACCAATCGCTTGAGGAAAACCGAGTATACGTTTATTAAATATGGTCGTCGCAATAGAAAGCGCAAAAACTACTGTAAAAACTTGGAGAAAGAAATAATTACCCATTCGAACCCTATTTTCGATTTTTAATTTAAATGCACATCAAACACTCAATCATTTCTTTATTAAATATAGAATAAAAGACCATTTAACAATCAATATAATTTTACAAAAAAAAGTACAGTCTGACTTTTTTCGTTATATTTTTTAACATAAAAAATTGGCTTGGAAAATCTATTTAGAAAAAAAGAGCATATCTTGTGCTCTTTTTTAAATCATTGAACTTAAACAACTTATTTAAACGTGTCACAACTATTGATATCGCCTGATTTCATCCCTGTATTGAACCACTGCATACGTTGTTGACTGGTACCATGGGTAAAGCTATCTGGAACAGCATAACCACGTGCCTTTTTCTGCAAATAGTCATCACCAATTTTCTCTGCGGCATCCATTGCCTCTTCGATATCGCCTTGCTCAAGAAATTGTGTACGCTGTTGTGTACGATTCGCCCATACACCTGCTAAACAATCTGCCTGTAATTCCAAACGCACTGAAAGTTGGTTACCCTGAGCTTGATTGGCACGTTGACGAGCCTGTTGAACTTGCGAAGAAATACCCAATAAATTTTGAATATGATGACCAACTTCATGTGCAATTACATAAGCTTGTGCGAAATCACCTGCTTCATCTTGTGCAGATAACTCAGATTGGTTTTTTTCACCTGAAATACCCATTTGTTGGCGCATATCTTTGAAGAATTGAGTATCAATATAAACTTTTTGGTCTGCTGGACAATAAAACGGTCCCATCGCAGACTCAGCTGTTCCACAACCTGATTGCACAGCGCCACTGAACATCACCAGTTTTGGTGGTGTATATTGGGCACCTTGTTGAATAAACACTTGTTTCCAAGTATCTTCCGTATCTGCTAAGACTGTTTTAACAAAAGAAGCTGTTTCTTGCTGTTCAGGCGTCGCATTGGCAGGTGCAGTGTTCTGGCTCACATTACCTGAGGTGACTTGCTTGGTTGCTTGATATGCCTGCTGCGGGTCAACACCAAAAAATTTCCAAGCAATAAAAGCAACAACCAATCCTAAAATGCTAATACCACCCGCTTTCACACCGCCACCACCACGGCGATCTTCGACATTATCGCTTTCTCTACGTCCTTTCCAACGCATAGATTTGTCCTTTTATTTTTAAATTGGAATCAGTTTTACAATGATTGTTTTATGAAGCAGTTTTAGATTGACCACGTAATTTTTGAATCAGTCCAACCACCAATACCACAGCCAAACCAGCAACAATACCAATGACCAGATTGATCAGTGTCGGTGTGAGTGCACCAATGATATTTCCCACTGTTGGAATGTGTTCAATATGATCGACAGCTTCTTCAGTCAAGTGGTGCAAAGTAGATACCGCATGACTGATAATCCCGCCTCCCACAAGGAACATCGCAACTGTTCCAACAATAGTTAATGTTTTCATGAGTTTCGGTGCAAATGCCAATAAGCCGCGACCAATACTTTGTTTTACATTCGATGCTTGTTGCGTCAAGTACAAACCTAAATCATCAATTTTGACAATCATCGCAACAAAGCCATAGACCCCTACAGTCATAATCACGGCAATCACGGACAGCACCATGACTTTTGTACCAAAAGCAGCGGTTGCAACCGTACCTAAAGAAATCACCACAATTTCAGCAGAAAGAATAAAGTCAGTGCGTATCGCACCTTTAATTTTCTCTTTTTCAAAAGTTGCTAAATCAGTTTCAATCTGCTCAAGCTCTTGTTGAGCACCCTCTTCAGTTGTGGCTTTTTTATGCTTCAAACTGTGCAGTACTTTTTCTACACCTTCATAACATAGAAACAAACCACCAATCATTAATAAAGGATTAATCAGCCAAGGGGCAACCACACTAATCAATAGAGCTAATGGTACTAAAATGAGTTTATTGATAAATGAACCTTTCGCAACACCCCAAACGACGGGAAGTTCACGTTCAGCTCGAACACCACTGACTTGTTGTGCATTGAGTGCTAAGTCATCACCTAAAACGCCTGCTGTTTTTTTTGCTGCCATTTTACTCATGACCGCAACATCATCAAGCACTGCTGCAATATCATCTAATAATATTAATAAACTACTTGCCATTTCTTATCCAAAATTTTAGTTATCACACTATTTTAAAGTGAAATTTCATTTTTCTATATAAAATTTTGTAGATTTTCACATTTATCCATAAAAATTGGTTCTGCGCTATTTTTCGCTGACATTAAAATAAATTATCTCGTACAATAGTACCCATTCACAAAACACGACTGTCTCTATAAAGACTTTGGAAGCGATAATGACGAATCAAGATAATCGTCCTGTGATTTTGACAGGCGACCGTCCTACTGGACAACTACATTTGGGACATTTTGTAGGTTCTTTGCGCTCACGAGTAGGCTTACAGGATTCTCATCATCAGCATCTACTTCTCGCTGATGCTCAGGCTTTAACTGATAATGCTGATAACTTTGAAAAAGTTCGCCGCAATATTATTGAAGTCGCTACAGACTATTTGGCTGTTGGTATTGACCCAACCAAAACCACGATCTGTGTTCAATCATGCTTACCAGCATTGAATGAACTGACCATGTTATATTTAAACTTTGTCACTGTGTCACGTTTAGAGCGTAATCCAACAATTAAAGCTGAAATTCAATTGCGTGGCTTCGAACGAGATATTCCAGCAGGTTTCTTGTGCTACCCTGTTGCTCAAGCTGCTGACATTACTGCATTTAAAGCGACAGTCGTTCCTGTAGGTGAAGACCAGATTCCAATGATCGAACAAACCAACGAAATTGTTCGTCGTTTAAATCGTCAAATTGGTCAAGAGGTTTTACCTGAGTGTAAAGCACTTTTATCCAATATGAGTCGTTTACCTGGTTTTGATGGTAAAGCTAAAATGTCAAAATCTTTGGGCAATACCATTGTCTTAGATGCGACAGATAAAGACATCAAAAAAGCGGTCAATGCAATGTATACTGATCCAAATCACTTGCGTATCGAAGATCCAGGTCAAGTAGAAGGTAATATTGTATTTACCTACTTAGATGCTTTCGATCCAAACAAAGAAGAAGTTGAAGAACTGAAAGCACATTATCGTCGCGGTGGTTTAGGCGATGGCACAGTGAAAAAGCGCCTTGAAGGTGTTTTAAAAGAGTTGATCACACCAATTCGTGAACGTCGTATGGAACTTGCAAAAGACCCAGATTACATCATGGACATCTTAAAAACAGGCACTGAAAAATGCCGTGTTATTACCCAAGATACCTTAGATGAAATCAAAAATGGTTTAGGTGTATTCCATTTCTAATCTGCTTAAATCTATTTAAAAATAAAAAAAGCCACTGAATTCAGTGGCTTTTTTAATCGCATCAATTAATTTTTATGGCGCATATGTGGGAATAAAATCACATCACGAATACTTGGTGCATTAGCAAACAACATCACCAAACGGTCAATACCGATGCCTTCACCTGCTGTTGGAGGTAAGCCGTATTCTAATGCTTCAATAAAGTCCGCATCGAAGTGCATTGCTTCATCATCACCCGCATCTTTTTCAGCAACTTGTGCTTGGAAACGCTCAGCTTGGTCAATTGGATCGTTTAACTCTGAGAAACCATTTGCAAGCTCACGACCACCAATAAAGAACTCGAAACGATCCGTAATATGTGGATTGTCATCATTACGACGTGCCAAAGGTGAAGTTTCAGCAGGATATTCAGTAATGAATGTCGGCTGACGTAATTGAGTTTCAACAGTTTCTTCAAATACGATCGTTTGTAGTCGACCTAAACCAAAGCCAGGCTTCACTTGCTCTTTAAGCTCTTCGCGTACAAATGTCGCCAAGAACTCGCGATCAGATACATTTTCTGCAGTCAAACATGGGTTATGCTCTAAAATTGCATCGAACATTGAGATTTTCTTAAATGGACCTTTGAAGCTATATACTTCATCCCCATAAGGCACATCCGTTGACCCTAGAATATCAATCGCCAGTTTTTCCAACATACCTTCAGTCAAAGCCATAAGATCTTTGTAGTCAGCATAAGCTTGGTAGAACTCAATCATGGTGAATTCTGGGTTATGACGTGTTGATACCCCTTCATTACGGAAGTTACGGTTAATCTCAAATACACGTTCAAAACCACCAACAACCAAACGTTTTAAATATAGTTCAGGTGCGATACGCAAGAATAATGGCATGTCCAATGCATTATGATGTGTTTCAAATGGACGCGCTGACGCACCCCCTGGAATCACATGCATCATCGGAGTTTCAACTTCCATAAAACGTTCATTGGTTAAGTAATTACGAATACCAGAGACTACTTTTGCACGAATTTCAAAAGTTTTACGTGTTTCTTCATTCACAATTAAATCTAAATAACGTTTACGATACTTCACTTCAGTATCAGTTAAACCATGAAACTTATCAGGAAGTGGACGCAAAGATTTGGTCAATAATTCAAAATGTTCGATATGCACATATAAATCGCCCTTACCAGAACGACCAATATAGCCTTGAACAGCGATAATATCGCCTAGATCTAAACTTTTTACAGTTTCCAATACTTCAGGAGCAAGTTCTTTACGAGGAACATAGAGCTGAATACGACCTGTCATGTCTTGGATCACAATAAATGATCCACGGTTCAACATCACACGACCTGCGACAGAAACGTGGACTTGTTCACCAGCTTCAATTTGTTCTTTCGTTTGATCTGCAAATTGATCTTGTAAATCCTGTGCGTAATGCTCACGCTTAAAAGTATTTGGCCACGGGCTAACACCAGTTTCCTTGGCATGATCTTGAATTTGCTTTAACTTGGCATGACGCTGTGCGATTAAATCGTTTTCGGAAATGGGTTGTTCAGAAGTCGATTGAGCGTTTTGTTGCGTCATCTCTGCCTCGATTATATTAAAAAACGGAAGTTGCATAGCATAGCAGATTTACAACATAATGCGTATGAATATAACTCAATGAACCCTGTAAAAATTAAAAATCATGAATAAATACTGGCAAGGATTCGCCCAAAGTATCATTCTTTTCAATGTTTTGTTGTTTTCAGGCGAAATTACCGCAGAGCAAATCATTGTCATGAGTAATACTCGCAAAGATCTCCCAATAAAAATTGAAACGACAAATATTGCAAATCAAGATTATATTTGGCAATTGGAAATCAGCCCAAATCAGCAGACTCAAAAGATTCAAATTAAATTGATGAATCCACACCCCACACAAAAAACACTCAACAAAAGAGCTTTAGAAATCGCCAACACAATAACATTGGCACAACTTCCTCAGGTCAATAATGATTTTAAAAATAAACCCCTCAATCTTGATGAAGAAAATATTGCAAGAACAACATATTATTATGGAAAATACAGCTTATTTATCAAATTTCCTAAGACCATTAGCTATGCAATCAAGCCTCATTTTTCCCAATTACAAAGTGTGTTAGAACCGTTTTGCCAACCTGTAGATGCAAACTCGAACCCTAAAATACAATTTGATTCACAGGGAAATATCGCATTGAATGTCAAATTTCTCGTTGGCACAGAAGGACAAATTCGAAAAATGGAATATGTCCCTAAAATAAATCATGACATTAAAATGATATTAGAGCCCTTACTTAAAAAAATTCGCTTTTACCCACGCAATATTTCAGGTGTATTAACATCCTTTTCTATCGAACAACCGATCATTATTCAATGTCATGCACCCAAAAACGAAACAACATCAATTTATCTTAAACCTACTAAATCAATAAAAAGGTCTGATTTAACTAAGGTTGTTCTGCCAATGATTTGACAACAGCAAAGCCTTGTTGAAACCCACGATCCATCATTTCTTGATATTCTTCAGCAGTTTCAACCTCAGCGTGTAAAGTGGTTATACCATCTTGTTCATCTAGATGGTATTGCTCAAATGTGCCATTCCATTCTTGGGTTTCGGCACTTGTGGTATCCGCTATACCATTTCTTAATATGCCTAAATGTTTGAAAACCACTTTTTTAAATTGCTCTAACTCGACAATGGTAGCAACCATTCCATCACCATTGGCATCTTGAAATAATGTCTCACCACCAATTTTCCAATCCGATTGCATTTGTGACGTTTCACAAAAGGATTGTGTCCATTGAGAATAAGTGTGCGTATCCCAAAGAATATTCCATACTTTCTGTGCAGTTGCATGGATTTTGATATCGTATTTTAATGTGATCATCCCAATCTCTTTTTTAATTGTGTTGCATATAGCTTAGTATAATCACGGATAGAAATGATTAATTTTTGTTAACAAGGCATTTAAATAGAAATAATTTTAATATTTATTTTTCAATACATTACAAAAGAATCTAATTTATTTGATGAAAAAAATAAAAGTTCTTAGACCAAAAGCTAAGTTATAAAAAATATCTTGCTCAGTACACTAGCTTCATACCAAAAATAGTTGAAATGGAAAGTTTTTAAATCCATGAATTATTGTTTCTGTCTATAGATATAAAGACAATATGCAAGTGATAACAATGAGCAATACTAAAATTTTATTTTTACATGGCTTGGATTCATCTAAAGAATCAACCAAGTTCCATGCCATCAATGCAATTAAAAAATATTGCATTAATGTGGATTATCGCAATTTAAACTATCAAACTGTTGAACGTTTTTATCACGATATCATTGAAAAAATTAAGCCAGATTTATTGGTAGGACATAGTTTAGGTGGCTATTGGTCATTAAAAATGTCTCAGAAACATCGTATCCCGACTGTGATTGCCAATCCAAGTTTAAAACCTGACTTTCGTGACGATTATCCTGAGATCAATGAAGCTGATCTTGAGCATGATATTCCTCAAATTGCATATATTGAATTGGGTGATGAAGTCTTGGATATGTACAAAGTTTTTGAACAATTAGACCCATATATGCAGATTGAAACTGTTGAAGGGGGACATCATCGATTGGCTCAACCCGAAAATCTAAATCGCTTAATTCGCTATATGGAACAGACTTTTATTTATTGATTTCTATGAACAGGCTAAACTTGTCGATGCATATATAAAAAAGCCTTGTTAAAACAAGGCTTTTAAACAGATTAAGCGACTGCTTTTTCTACGGGTTTTGAGCGTTCATCTAAGACAGACCAAATCTTTAAACCCAAGTCTTGATGTAAGTCAGGCAAATCAAGAAAAATACTCGCACCCAATACTGTATGATGACATTTGTGCATCAATTGGTTGACTGCTTTGAGTGTTCCACCTGTTGCCAATACATCATCCACAATAATCACTTTTTGTGGTGCAATGTTAGCGGACATTTCCAAACGATCTAAACCATATTCCAGACTATAGCCCACGCCAACAACCGGTGGTGGCAATTTTCCTGCTTTACGAACCAGCAATAACCCCTTGCCTGTACGTTGTGCCAATAAGCTCGCTAAAACAAAACCACGCGCTTCTACCGCAACAAAACTCTCCACCTCTGCCAATTGTTCAACAGGAATACTTGTAATCAATGCATCAGCCAATTCACCCAGATTGTTCATAAACAATGGGGTTAAATCATAAAAACAAATACCTGGTTTTGGAAAATCTTGGACAGTACGAATACTTGACCACAAAGCAGTAGACATGTTCATCATTAGGGAGATATTTAAAAGAAAATTAATGCGTGAATTTTAACGCTTTTTAAGCAAAATTGACAGCGACACCAAACCCAGAAAAATCTTACACTTATTTAAGCTATTGATTTTATTAAAGCCATTTTTATACAAAATACTGACTATAGTTTAACCTTATTTTATTTTAACAATACTTTTATAATTTATCATTCAGACCTTAGTCTATATTCAATGATTTAAACAATTTAGGGCATCAGATTGACATTTACTAAAAATCAATTTCTTTAAAAACTTTACCCAATCAGTTGGCATAATAAACATTGCTTTTGTCCTGACCTGCCATTCAGCTTTTACAAGAGTGAGATAAACTCCGATATTTACTTTACTTTAGACACAGAACTGCGTAAAAATTTAGAGGAATATGTACACACTTTATTTGCATATTATTTGAGTCAAGCAGCGGATGGAATTTTACTGGCAGAAAAGCAATCTACCTGTCAGTTATCGGAGAATCAGATGAAGAAATATCAATGCATCGTTTGTGGTTGGATTTATGACGAAGCAGAGGGTTGGCCACAAGACGGCATCGCAGCAGGTACCAAATGGGAAGATATCCCAGATGACTGGACTTGCCCAGACTGCGGTGTTTCTAAAGCAGACTTTGAAATGGTAGAAATCTAAAATATCGCGTAAAGACCATGTTTACATGGTCTTTTTTACGTATATTACGTCATAAAAATTATTCAATTCCCCCACTCTTTTAGGCATGTATGGAGAAAGATATGCAACCAATCATCATCATCGGTTCTGGTATGGCAGGTTATACACTGGCAAGAGAATTCCGTAAGTTAAACACTGAACAAGCGTTAGTGATGATTTGCGCAGATGATGCGGTCAATTATGCAAAACCTACATTGTCGAATGCCTTAGTTGGCAAAAAAGCACCTGAGCAAATAGGTTTAGGCGATGCTGAAAAAATGAGTACGCAATTAAATATGCGCATCGAAAAAGAAACTTGGGTAAAAAACATTGATGCAGAAAAGCATGAGTTGACCCTTGAAAAAGATGGTCAGACTTCAACTCAAGCCTACTCGAAACTCATCCTTGCTGTTGGTGCAAACCCAATTCGCTTAGCCATTGCTGGTGATGGTAGTGACGACATCCATGTCGTGAACTCGCTGATTGACTATCGTGCATTTCGAGAAACACTGGAACATTGTACGACAGGTGAATGTGGAAATAAACGTGTTGTGATCTTGGGTGCTGGTCTGATCGGTTGCGAATTTGCCAATGATTTACAAAATACAGGTCATCAAGTCACAGTGATTGATTTGGCACCACAACCCTTAGGTCGTCTGCTTCCGCAGCATGTCGCACAAGCATTTAAAGAAAATCTTGAAGAATCGGGCATCAACTTTGTTTTAGGTACAACTGTAGAAAAAGTATCTAAAACCGAACGTGGTTATATCGTTTCATTGGCAAGTGGTCAGTCATTGGTCGCAGATGTAGTCCTTTCCGCGATTGGTCTACAACCGAATATCGCGTTGGCAAAGACAGCAGAAATCAACACCAGTCGCGGCGTGATTACCAATACTTTACTTGAAACCAATCAAGCGGATATTTTTGCAATTGGAGACTGTGCGGAAGTAAATGGAACACTGTTGCCATATGTAATGCCAATCATGCAACAAGCTCGCGCTTTAGCCAAAACATTAAGTGGTCAAACGACCACAGTTCATTACCCAGCAATGCCTGTCGCGGTTAAAACCCCTGCAGCGCCTTTGACGGTCCTTCCTGCTCCAATTGATGTTGAAGTGACTTGGGAAAATGAAGAGTTTGATGATGGAATGTTATCTAAAGCCACTGATGCTGATGGAACATTACGTGGTTTCGTCTTACTAGGAGCAACAGCAGGTAAACAACGCCTTACTTTAACAAAACTGGTTCCAGACTTGATTCCTGCATCAGTTTAAGGGTTTAATAGCAAGGATATTTTTTAATCAAAATATCCTTGCTTAGGAAAATAACAATGAATAGCGCACTTCAATTCCAAATTTCACCGTATGCTTCATTCATGAATGAAACCAAAGTCGATTTAGGTAATGGTATTCAACTTCATGTCGAAACAGGAGGAAACCCCGAACACCCTTCGATTCTTTTGATTATGGGATTGGGAGCGCAAATGTTATTTTGGCCCGACTTTTTTTGTAAGTCCCTCATAGATCAAGGCTTTCATGTCATTCGTTTTGACAATCGTGATATTGGCTTATCGTCAAAAATTCGCCACAAAGGTCCACGTTTAAACTCGTATAAACTCATGGGGCGTTTTGCATTAGGCTTACCGAATGATGGCGCACCATACAATCTATTTGATATGGCAGATGATGTCGCGTTATTGATTGATCGCTTAGGAATTGAAAAACCGCATATTCTCGGTGCTTCAATGGGTGGAATGATTTCTCAAATTTTAGCGGCAAAATATCCAGAAAAAATTGAGAAAGTTGGACTTTTGTTTACCAGTAACAACCAACCGCTTTTACCCCCGCCTTTTCCGAAGCAACTCTTTAGTCTAATAGGCAAGCCTGAATCTCGCGATGAAGAAGGGATTGTGAATCATTCACTCAAGGTTTTTCAAATGATTGGGTCACCAGGTTATATTAATCAAGTTGAGGCAATTCAGACCGCGCGTAAATTATATCGCCGTAGTTATCATCCTGCGGGTGTACTTCAACAGTTTTTAGCAATATTATGTACAGGTTCCTTACTTAAATTGGATAAACAGATCAATAAGCCAACGCTGGTGTTACATGGTTCTAAAGATCGTTTACTACCTCCAAGTCATGGTAAGGCAGTTGCGAAAGCAATTTCGGGCGCTAAATTTGAATTAATTGAAGGAATGGGGCATGATATCCCACCGCATTTTGTTCCTCAACTTAGCGGCTTATTTGCACATCATTTTAAATCATAAGCATTAGGACACTATGGCTGCATTACCATCCCTAAGACAGTTGTCATATTTAGTGACATTGTCTGAGACGTTGCACTTTACTGAAGCAGCGCGCCGTTCGTTTGTAACTCAATCCACATTATCGGGTGGAATTATGGAGTTAGAGCGTTTATTGGGTGGCGTACTCGTAGAACGTGATCGCCAAAACGTACGTTTAACTCCCTTAGGTGAACAAGTTGTTGCCCGAGCCCGTGTTCTACTCGCCGATGCACAAGACTTAATGCGTTTAAGTCGTGAAATGAGTGAGCCTTTGACTGGTGATTTACATTTAGGGATCATTCCCACCATCGCACCATTTATTTTGTCTCAACTTTTGGAAGAAGTGCATAAACAACTTCCTAAGATTCAACTACATTTACACGAAGCACAAAGTGAAAAAATTGTTGAAAAACTTGAGCATGGTAATTTAGATGTGATCATGCTGGCATTGCCTTTTGACACACGCGGTCTAAAAGTTGCTGAAATTGCAAAAGAAGATTTATTCTTGGTTTGCAATAAAGCAGATCAAAATGCCATAAATGCAAGAAGTTTAGACGACCTAGATTTGTCACATCTGATGTTGCTTGAAGAAGGACATTGCCTGCGTGATCATACGTTAAGTGTTTGCCCAATTGGTGAACGTAAAAATGATCATCGTTTAAAGGCAAGTTCTTTACCAACACTGGTTGAAATGGTGAGTTCAAACTTGGGCTATACCTTACTCCCTGAGATTGCGATTCATGCCCATATGCTGAAAAACAATGATCAAATTGTGGTAAAACCAATTGAAAATGCACCATCTCGTACACTCGCTTTGGTCACACGTAAAAGCACACCTCTGCAAAGTGAATTTGATGTCTTGTTGCAAATTCTTCAAAAGATCACCACCAATTTACGTTAATCTAAGAAATTCTAAAAGGAGTCAAATATGACTCCTTTTTTAATCCTTAATGTTAAGCAAATAATTCATTGAATCACCGAATTTATGTTTAGCGGGTTTGCCAAATTTTAAAGACGATGTTTTTTAGTAAACAAAGATGCTAATATTTGTTCAGTACAAAGTTAGCACTCTAATTTTGTATGTATTGTTACGATAAAAAAAATCGCGAAAAATCGACTTACTTGATTTTATTTTCAATCATTGAAAATGCTGTAAGCGACACATAGCCAATCACTCTATTGGTCAGCGTTCCCAAGGGCTTGGATATTTCAAGCATCGTTAACAGGTTTCCACAGTTTTTCTGTGCCTGAATTTTCGATAGGACGCACCATGAATCGACCTTTATTTATTATTTTTTCAACGATTGTTTTAGATTCGATTGGAATCGGAATTGTATTCCCATTACTCCCCTCATTACTTAAAACGCTAAGCCAACAACAAAACGTAGCACTCTTGATGGGTTTTTTCATCGGTTGTTATGCAATGATGCAATTCATTTTCTCTCCGATTTTAGGCAGTTTAAGCGATAAAATAGGAAGAAGACCTGTACTGTTAATTTCTTTAGCTGGCTCAACGATCAGCTATCTATTATTGGCCTTCTCTTCGCATTTAAGTTGGTTGTTCATCGGAAGAGTCATTGCTGGAATGACCAGTGCCAATATGGCTGTCGCTTCAGCTTATATCGTTGATATTTCATCAACAGAAAATCGCGCCAAGTACTTTGGTAGATTCAATGCCATGTTTGGTTTGGGCTTCATTATAGGTCCTGTACTCGGTGGACTATTAGGACAATACGGACTCAAACTCCCCTTTCTGATCGCCGCATTTTTGACGGGATTGAATTTTTTAATTGCTCTCTTTGCTTTGGCTGAATCTCGCCCCCAACATGCCACCATTCAAAACCATGCCAGTTTAAATCCATTTAAAATATTTAAAGTTGCACTTAGTCAAAGAAACCTAATTCCTCTAATGGTAATATTTTTTATATTCAGTGCCTGTGGTGAGGCTTATGGGGTTTGCTGGGCACTTTGGGGACATGACACCTTCCATTGGAACAGTTTTTGGGTCGGGCTCTCTTTAGGTACTTTTGGATTATGCCAAGTTCTGGTTCAATCCTTGCTCCCTCAACATGCTGTCAAATTTTGGGGTGAACGAAATACCGTACTCATTGGATTAGGCAGTCTCTTGGTTGCTCTAAATATCATGGCTTTTGCTCAACAAGGTTGGATCATCTTTGTCATCATGCCAATTTTTGCCTTAGGCAGTATTGGAACACCATCCTTACAAGCGTTAGCATCTGCAAGAGTTTCCGCAGATCAACAAGGTCAATTTCAGGGCTTGATTGCATCTACCGTGAGTCTAGCCTCAGTCATTGCCCCCTTATTTTTTTCGAGTATTTATTTTCACTTTCATACTCAATGGTCGGGTGCAATCTGGTTAATCGTTGCAATTATTTATTTGTTTGTCCTCCCTTTGATACTGTTTCAACTCAAAGCTAAACCGCTTTAACTTTCAGCTAACTACCTTTGTTTTATAAACGGGTTTATCTCTAGCCATATTCTGAAGAAACAAAAAAACCCGATTGAAATCAATCGGGTTTAAATCGTGAAATATTAAATTTAGCCGTTAAAATGCTCTAATAAGGTTTTTTGTGCATTGTGTACAGTTTCACCTTCTTTAGGTTGAGCACGAACCCATGTACCATCACCTTGTAACAACCAAGCTTGAGTATTATCTTTAAGATAATTCACCAAACCTTGCTGATAAATACGCTTTTTCAGTGCAGGATCTTCGATTGGGAAACATACTTCGACACGATTAAATAAGTTTCGATCCATCCAGTCCGCACTTGAGCAATAAATACGGGCATTTCCGTTATTACCAAAATAATAAACACGGGTATGTTCCAAGAAACGTCCAACAATTGAACGTACACGAATATTTTCCGAGAGATTTGATAAACCTGGACGTAAACAGCAGATTGAACGAATAATCAAATCGACTTGTACACCTGCTTGCGAAGCCTCATACAACTTATTGATTAACTGAACCTCTGTTAAAGCATTCACCTTCACAATGATTTGAGCTGGTTTACCCGCTTTGGCATTGGCAATTTCATCATCAATATAAGCGATTAACTGTGCATGTAAGGTAAACGGTGCATGTAGAAGTTTTTTCAACTTCGCCATTTTACCCATGCCCGTCAACTCTTGAAAAATACGATGCACATCTTCACAGAGTTCTTTGTCTGTGGTTAATAAACCATAATCGGTATATATGCGTGCATTGGTTGCATGATAGTTGCCAGTTCCTAAATGAACATAGCGAACAAGTTTATTATTCTCACGGCGAACCACCAAAATCATTTTGGCATGTGTCTTATAGCCCACAATACCATACACCACCACGGCACCTGCTTCTTGCAGTACATTGGCAACAGCAATGTTTGATTCTTCATCAAAACGAGCACGCAGTTCAATCACTGCTGTGACTTCTTTACCATTTCGCGCCGCTTCGGCTAATACCTGTACGATTTCTGAATCCGCTCCACTACGATACAAGGTTTGTTTGATCGCAAGGACTTGAGGATCTCGTGCTGCTTCACGCAACAAATTGATTACAGGTGCAAAAGATTCAAAGGGATGGTGCAAAAGAATATCTTGCTTCTGCATCGCTGAAAAAATATTTTCAGACTTTTTCAATACTTTTGGAATTGCAGGCACATGTGAATCATAGCGCATATGTGGACGTTTAAAGTTCGATACTAAACGTGCGAGATTTACTGGTCCATCGACTTTATAAAGTTGCTCTTCTTCTAAATCAAATTCATCCAACAAATATTCATAAATATGTTTTGGACAGTTTTCAGTGACTTCTAAACGCACCGCACGACCAAAACGACGTGAACTCAATTCACCTTTAAGTGCTTTCGCCAAGTCTTCAACATCTTCGTTCAGCGCTAAATCTGCATTACGTGTCACACGGAACTGATAGCAACCTGTTGCAGTCATCCCTGGGAATAAATCAGAGACATGTTCATGAATAATCGCAGACAACATCACAAAGTGTTCTTTGCCACCTGTTAACTCATCAGGTAAACGTACCACACGCGGTAAAGAACGAGGTGCTGGAACAACCGCTAAATCAATTTGTCGACCAAAAGCATCTTTACCTTCTAAAGTGACAATAAAGTTTAAGCTTTTATTTACTAAGCGTGGGAATGGGTGCGCAGGATCAAGACTAATTGGTGTCAATACAGGCGCAACTTGTTCTTGAAAATATTTTTTAATCCACACCGATTGAGCAGGTGTCAGTTCTCCACGACGTAAGAAACAAATATCTTCTTCACGGAGTTTCGGGAAGATCTCTTCATTTAAGATACGGTATTGACGTTCAATGGCTTCATGGGCTGTTTTAGAGATTTGATCTAGAACTTGCTTAGGTGTAAGCCCATCAGGTGAACGACTTTCATTCCCCAGCGTTAATTGCTCCATCATTCCAGCGACACGAATCTCAAAAAACTCGTCCATGTTGCGAGAAAAAATCAGCAAAAAATTCATACGCTCTAATAGCGGATGCAGAGGATCAACAGCTTGCTCTAAAACACGCAAATGGAAATCTAAGATAGAAAGTTCACGATTGATATATCGTTCATTATAAGAATATTCTGTCGGTGTTGTTGGAGTCACTGCGGTATTCATGCAATAAACCTGCATCTGGAAAATGTCATTATTCTAGTATGCTTCAAATTTATGACAATTTCATAAAAAAAGCATCACGATATAAAAAAAGCACATTTTTTTGTGCTTTTCTTAGGGGCTGTGGACATTTCATAAATGACTTGCGTTGTAGGTTAAAATTGAGCAGGCAAGGCATGAAATGAAGAGAATAGCGAGACTATTTTCAAGTTTCATAACATAGCCTGAGATAATTTTAGCCACAACCCTTCGGGACTAGTGTGTTTTTTGTCGCTTCGTCGTTACGAACTACTCATTTAGAATGACTAAATTTCGTATTTCATGCCTAGAATCGTCTAAAAAACACACCTAGTCGCAAACATAGACGAATTGTCCACAGACCCTAACATGATAATTTCACTTTTTAAATATTGCAGATTAATTTGGGATACGGGTATAACGCATATATTTTAATACCAGTTTTTTTCGATAGAGCAATTTAGGATCATTGCGATTTTCTTGATAGTATTTGGGATTGGTCAAAATCACCGCTAAAAAGGCAGCTTGCTCTCGGTTTAAACTTTTTGCACTTTTACCAAAATAATAACGTGAGGCTGCTTCTACTCCATAGATATGATCGCCAAACTCAACAGAATTCATATACACTTCAAGAATACGCTGCTTAGTCCACATACGCTCCATCATGGTCGTTGCAATGGCTTCCTGCCCTTTACGAATCACTGAACGGCGGTTATAGAAAAATAAATTTTTAGCCAGTTGTTGCGAAATGGTTGAACCCCCAGCGACAACTTTGTCTTTCTTTAAATTACGTTGCAAAGCATCTTCGATCCCATCCCAATCGAAACCATGATGATCTAAAAACTTGGCATCTTCAGCCGCAACAATCGCATGCTTAATGTTGTCACTTATCTCATCATAATTGCGCCATTGATGTTCAATCGGTTTAAAGTCTGAGAAATATGTCCAACGCATAAACATTGTGGTTTCTACATCATGGGTACGCCAATACACTAAACTGGAGAAAATCCATAGCTGAATCAAAATCAAAATACTGATTATGATTAACAAAGCACGAACAATAAAAGCTTTCATCTCAGCTGTTTACTCCGAAAATGCTGACATTTCATGTTAAGCTGAATCTATCAATAAAAAGCTAAGAAATAGCATGTCGAATTATCAAGACTCATCCATCTATAACTCACCCAACACGATTGGCAAAATCACCTTATTGTTAATTGCAATCAATGTAGGTTTATTCGCCATCCAAGTTTTGTCAGGCGTTAATATTACTGACCCCACCACATTGGATGCTTTGCGTTGGGGTGCTGATTATGCACCTTTAACCTTTCTAGAGGAACCTTATCGTTTATTCAGCAGTATGTTTTTTCATTTTGGCATTTTGCATCTGTTGATGAATATGTGGGCACTGTATATTTTTGGTGATGTCGCTGAAAAAACCTTTGGGAAATTTTATTTCCTGGGACTGTATTTATTAGCGGGGTTGATGGGAAGTCTACTCAGTAGCTACTTGGATATTCGGAATAGTTATGAATTTTTACAGCACTTTGACCAAAAACTGATTCCTCATGTATCCGCTGGAGCATCTGGGGCAGTAATGGGCTTAGGGGGTGCTTTAACCCTACTTTCTTTATTCCCACCTACTCCAAATCAGAGATTTATTCTGGATAAAAGATCACTCTTAACGGTGCTTGCAATCAACTTAGCATTCGGCTTCCTTGCTTCTGGAATCAACAATGCTGCGCATATTGGAGGCATGTTAATGGGAGCTGTGATGGCTTTAGCTTGGTATGTCATGCAACGTATGAAAGCACCGATTGCTGTAAATGTGATCATTATGATTTTAGGCATCGCTGTTACATATGCAACATATCTATATTGCCAACATTTGGTGGGTCCAATTACACCACTTTGGCAAGAAGCAGTTTCACAAATGCGAGCGCAATTTCAATTTTGATCAGCAGTGTATCTGCAAAATTTAAATCATCCCTAAAAATTAAAGTATTTCAGTCGAGTATTTATAGTCAATCTGTTGAAAAATGCATACAGCAAAATATAAGTTTTCTTGATTCATAAAATTACTACTATGGATCATTGTTTGGCGATATAACGCATTCAATGTGACACTTTACATCTAAAGTTGTAATTCAAAGAAGCTCACCAAAAAGTGAGCCTCTTTATTGCCATCACTTCATAATATCCATAAACTGGAATCGTCAGAATAGCGCAATGATTGCTGTTCAATCATCTTGTTTTAATTCAGTTCTCTTAAGCTCTGTAAAGGTGGAATATCTGACAAATAGCTTAAACGGTATCTTCCGATTACTGCACATAAGACCGCCATCAAAATAGGCAGAATAAACCAAATTTCCCAGTGAAATTGTAAAGGCATCTCCATACGATAACTGGCAATTGCGCTAATTACTTCAGCAAAGAAACACGACACAATCCCTGCCAACAATCCAATAAAACCTATTTCCATGCTCATCATGTTTTTTAACTGTCGTTTTGAGCTACCGAATGAACGTAATAGCGCGACTTCTCTTTTGCGCTCATCCATCAACAAATTAATACAAGCAATCAAAACAAGAAAACCCGACAAACTGACCAAGACAGCCAATACTGTAATAATTTTCACCAAGACAGAAACCAGTTGTTTAATTTCATCAAAAATTAAAGACACATCTATAAACACTGTATTTGAGAATTGTTGGATTAAACTGATCATTTTAGCTTTGTCCGCAGGTGACACATAAAAGCTTCCTAAATAGCTTCCTGCATTTTCATCCAATGTCTTAGGCGTAAAAATAAAGAAGAAATTTGGGCTAAAACTTTGCCATTGAACAGTACGTAAATTTACCACCTGAGCTTGTAAGTTTCCTTCTGGCAAACTAAAGGTTAAACGATCCCCTATCTTAATCCCCAACTCTTCAGCCAATTTTGCTTCAACCGAAACTTGTCCAACTTCTGTCAATTTAGACTGACCAGCAACAATGATATTGTCCTGTGGATAATGATCTGCTTGAGTTAAATTTAACTCACGGCGTAATGAATTATTACTTTTTACCAACGAATCAGGAAAAGCCTGACCATTTTTAGCCAGCAAGCGCCCTTTAACATTGGGATATAGTGGTGTACTTTCCCAGTGATGTTGCGCCAACTGTTGTTTAAATGCTTCAAGTTCAAATGGAGGTAAACCATAAATAAATTGATTTGGAGTACCTTCAGGCAACTGTTGCTGCCAACGCTCCAATAAATCAGTACGTAATACAGCCAATACCGTAATTAAACTCAAACCTAGTGCCAAAGCTGTGATTTGCAAAGTTGTTTGGGAAGGTGTTCGAATATAAGCAGAGAAACGACTTTTCATTGCTTTCAGCGTCTTTAAGACTGACCAAACCACAACATACAATAACCCCGTGAGGACAATGACTGCACCCATGACCACTGCTGTCAGCGTTAGATTCTCAGTCAATACCAAGCTAAAAATAATCAGACTGATTAAACCTGTCGCCATCATCCATAATATAGAGCCTGCTGATTTTTCCTGCTGGCGAATAACACGTATCGGAGGTGTATTGAGCAATTGCCATAAACTCGGCAGAATAAATCCAATCAGTACAATTGCACTGGTGAAAATAGCGATCGGTAATGGACCTAAAAATATCTGCCATATTGAAAATTGTAATTCTAGGTTTGGAATCATTTGCAACATGAGTTGTAGCAATGAATAACCTAAAACCAGTCCCAACAAACTTCCAATCACGATCG
The DNA here is from genome assembly GCF_000335555.1 of Acinetobacter sp. WC-743. Classification (NCBI taxonomy): domain Bacteria; kingdom Pseudomonadati; phylum Pseudomonadota; class Gammaproteobacteria; order Moraxellales; family Moraxellaceae; genus Acinetobacter; species Acinetobacter sp. WC-743. The sequence continues at coordinate 47,154 of NZ_AMFQ01000113.1, forward strand.
CAATCAAAATCACCACAGTCAATAAACTCAAGTAAGCTTGAAAAATCTGTCGTCTGGTTGCGCCCATGCAACGCATCAAGGCAATATGATCTTGATTCTGTTGCACATAACGTTGGCTGGTTAAAGCAATCGCTAAACCACAGAGTAGAATCGTTAGAATATTTGCCAATTGTAAAAACGTATCAAGATTTTCAATCGGTTTCAGTAAACGTGAGTTTCCTTCATCCGCATTACGTAGTCTTAAGTTGCTCTGGGCATCTAAAGCTTGATCCGCTGTTTGCAAGTCTTGTGGAGATGGTTCAGATGGGGTATGAATGAGTTGCGTTTCAGACGCTGACTGCCCTGTTTCTGAAGTCGTAGAATTTTTCTGCTGATCCTGTGTAAATTGCTGGGCAAAATTTTTCTTTTCTTGCGCTTTGAATGCTTTAAAGAAGGCTTGATAAGCTTCAATCGACTGTTTTTCACCCGCCATTAACAGCCGATACTCAATGCGACTGCCGATTTGGATTGCCCCAGTTTTTGCAACATCAGCCTGAGCAATAATCACTGTCGGTGAAAATGCAGAAAAACCTAACTCTTGGTTAGAATCATGTTCAATGATGCCCGTGACTTTAAATTGACCATTTGCAATTTGAACTTGATCACCGATATTGAGCTTTAATAATTCTTGGGCTCGTTTACTCAGCCAAATTCCGCCATTTTGTAAGGACTGTTGTGGGCGAATCCTTAACTCACCACGTAAAGGAAATGATGGATCAATGGCTTTGACATTGACCATCACAAATTGATCACGAGTCGACGCCATAGAACTGAACATCGTAACATGTGACTGTTTTAACTTGAGTTGTTCAGCTTTATTCAACCATTGAGGGTCAATTGGATTGGTATCACTCAGCACCAAATCAGCAGCTTGCATTTTAGCGGCTTGTAAAGTAACTGCTTGCTTAACCTGATCGTTACTGAACTTTAAAGCCGTGGTCGCACTAATGGCTAAACTCAAAGCAATGATCAGTAAATAAATGCCTGAGCTAGCAAAACTTTGCCGAAATAAAGGTTTAAAAAGATTCAACATTTAAACAACCTCACTTCTCTGTGGGGATCGTAAATGTTCAATCAAATGACCATCTTTTAACTCATAATGACGCTGACATTGCGCTGCCAATTGTGGGTTATGTGTGACTAAAACTAAGGTTGTACCTAATGCTTGATTCAAACTAAATAATAACTGCTCAATCTCATACGCAGTATGCTCATCTAAATTACCTGTTGGTTCATCAGCAAAAATAATCTGTGGATCTGAAATAAGCGCACGTGCGATCGCAACACGTTGTTGCTCTCCGCCAGATAATACTTTGGGTGTTTGTTGACTTTGGCGTGCTAAACCGACTTTTTCCAATAAATCGAGTGCTTTTTGCTCTGCGTGTGCATAATTAAAATCAGAATGTAAACGTAAAGGTAACATGACATTTTCTAAAGCCGACAAATGCGGTAACAATTGAAAAGCCTGGAAAACAAAACCAATGTGTTTAAGTCGCACCAAAGCCCGTTGCTCTTCATTTAAATGTTCAATACGCTCACCACATACATTGAGTTGACCTGCACTCGCCTGATCTAAAGTTGCCAGAATACCCAATAAGGTTGACTTACCCGAACCAGAGCGCCCTGTAACTGCAACCTGTTCGCCTGCATAAATGTCGAGATTTAAATTTTCAAAAATTGTAAGCGTTTGATGAGGTAATTCTATCTTTTGTGTAAGTTGCTGTGCAGAAATTATCACTTGTGGCATGATGGGAGAAGTTAAAGCATCCTGAACCTTAGACATTGTAAAGTACCTTAAATATGCAAATCAAAACGTTGTTAAATTTGAAAATAATGAAAAGCGCTTTTCATTGTTTATTTTTTAGCATGATCTGTCTGTTGCCCGTTAGTAGTTTTGCAAAAACGATCATGATTTTAGGTGACAGCTTAAGTGCGGGCTATGGTTTAAACCCACAACAGGGTTGGGTCGCATTACTCCAGCAACGCTTAAATCAGCAATTTCCCAAACAACACCAAGTGGTAAATGCCAGTGTCAGCGGAGAAACCACCAGTGGTGCTTTAGCGCGTTTACCTAAATTATTACAAACTCATAAACCTGATGTGGTTGTGATTGAGTTGGGTGGGAATGATGGTTTACGTGGTCAACCACCACAAATGATTCAAAAAAATCTTGCTCAATTGATTCAACAAAGTCAAAAAAGCCAAGCCAAAGTAGTATTGTTGGGTATGAAGATTCCTCCCAACTACGGCGCAGCATATAGCCAAGCTTTCGAAAAAAATTACCAAACCTTAAGCCAACAGTACAAAGTAAAACTGCACCCCTTTTTTATGAACGGCATTGCAGGCAATAAAAACCTCATGCAAAAAGACTTAATCCATCCTAATGCGGTGGCACAAAAAATCTTACTTGATAATGCCTATCCTTTGATTCAAGGCGCACTTTAACACCAAGACATTCCAATTAGGTTTAGGCATGGAAGCCTTTGATATAAGCTGAAGAACCACATCCTTAAAATATTAAAATAACCATAATATTCAACATGTTAAATATAACATATGGTCAATTATCACAAATAAAACCTTAATCACTTCTTGCCTTTCAACTAAAATCAGGTATAACAGAATCTATCCTTTCTTTTATATGCGTTTTAAATGATGAGTAATTCTAATAATCTCAATCATCAAATGACTTCATTTAAATTTAGCCCTCAAACTGCACTTTATACACATACCTTTACTTTGATGGCATTTTTGGCAGCTTCAAGCGCACCTACCCCCTTGTATCGTCTCTACCAACAACAGTTTCAGTTTTCACCCGTTTTATTGACCTTAATTTTTGCAACTTATGCCTTTGCTTTACTCGCAACATTATTGGTAATGGGTTCTTTGTCAGATTATATTGGGCGTAAACCAGTTATTTTTACCGCTCTCTTTTTACAGATCATTTCTATGGGGTTCTTTCTGTTTGCCTCAAATATTGAAATGTTATTTATTGCTCGAGCCTTACAAGGAATCGCCACAGCTTTGGCTGCATCAACCTTTGGTGCAGCTTTATTAGATTTAAGTAAAACTCATGGTTCATTAATCAACAGTATTTCTCCTATGTTGGGTATGGCAATCGGCATGCTCATGACCTGTATTGTATTGGCGACATCAACGCATGCACTAACTTTAATTTTTGAAATATTCATTTTTATTTTCTTTTGTACCTTGTGTATTGTATATTTTAGCCCTGAGACTGCTGAAAAACGTTCTGGAGCATTTTCATCACTTAAACCGCGTCTTACTGTTCCACCACAAGCACGTAAAGCACTTTGGATTGTTAGTCCAATCAATATTTCTTTATGGATGGTCAGTGGCTTTTTCTTATCCTTAATGCCTTCCCTATTAGCCCAAGCATTTAAAGTTCAATCAGCATGGCTCAATGGTATGATGTTTATTACTTTGACCATTTCGGGTGCAATCGGAATTTTAGCCCTCCGTAGCGCAAAAACACTTAAAATCTTAACTACTGGTTCGCTAAGTATTCTATTTGGTGCAGCAATAATTCTATCTGGCATTCACTTCTCTCTTACACTCTTACTATTTATTGGTTCGGTTGTCACTGGAGTCGGATTTGGTACAGGATTTATGGGCGCAATCCGTACTGTGATGCCCTTGGCTTTACCTGAACAACGTGCTGGGTTAATGGCAACATTTTATGTTGAAAGTTATTTAGCATTTAGTATACCTGCCATTATTGCGGGATATTTTGTCAGCCATGTCGGTCTTACTTTTACTGCTGATATTTATATTCTCATGATTATTTTATTAGCTTCTTTGGCTCTTATGTTTGCATTTAAACATCGAAAAAATATCATTTAATTCAGTATTTGATTTATTCAAACAAGCTTTTCGCAAATAAGATTTAGCAATAATTTGATCCTTTAAATGAAACTGTTCATCATACCTGTTACCACTTGGTTTAGTTTTTGCTGTAGTCAAACCATTGACACGTTAAAATTATATTTACATATTAATCAATATCTTATAAAAATTTATTTCCATACATAATCTGGAAATTTTTCTAGAACATATTTACAACTTGATTCTTTCCCGTCTTTATTGACATGTCGATCAAACTCTTTCATACCAGAATTAAGCACTTGTTTACCATATTCTTCACCAAGTTGATCTTTAACACACTGTGTAGAACTAGAAATTAGTTTATTGTTATTTTTACGGTACCCACATTCAATTTGTGCTTTTAATAATATGCCATGCGCATAAACAATCTGCTCACAGTAACTTGGTGCTTTTCCACTTTTAGGCGTTAATGCGCTAACTTGTGTTAAACATGAAATTAAACCTAAAAATAATATTTTTTTCATAACAACATCCTTATCAATTTGCTACATCCATTTAAAAATAAAGATCTTATCAAAGAAAAGTTACATTCGGTCATCGCTTCTAATTCCTTCATTCTCTGAATTATTCGCCACTAGAACATCAAACACAAAACCCTTTCATCTAACTTAATTATATGTTCATTGCTCTTTACCAAACGCAATGAATATCTCCAAATTCGACAATATTACTTTTAGAACCAACTCATTTGAACTTAACAAATTCGTGATTATTCATGTTAAAAACCCAACAAATTCTTTATTTTTTATGGATGAAATTTACACCTGATTTCCGCATAGCAAGTCAGACAATACAGACTTTAGGCTCTCTGAATAACCACTAATTAGGTATTTCCTCCTAGCTTTTACGATCAATTCCAAATAGTAAAATGCATTGGTTTACCCAATTGATCAACCATTAAAATTACATTGACCATGACTTTTGACACACATTGATTTTTAATTAATATTTCATTTATTGTATTTTTTATTATATCCATCGCTTGGATTCTTTTATTCTGGTCAATGCCAGTCAAATCAAGCTCTCCTGAAAATACTTCTACACCCGTATATTTTACCCATGATGAAACTTTTATCTCAGCAATTTTTGATCTCATATCATCTGCTGATTTTTTAAATACTGAAGTTTTTGGCAAAACAGTATAACTAAAAAGAAAATCATGAACTGCCACTTTTAACCTACAAGAACTATCAAAAACGCGAAAGCATAGCATTTTAAAAAATTTAAAAATGAGCAATTCAATCGCCATAAGTTTGTAAATGACGACAATCATCAGTTTCTGGTGCAAATTAAAAGGCGCATTAAGCGCCTTTACATTTAATAAAAATCAATAACTTAATTTAATTAGTTGCATTATTGTTGCACTTCATATTTTTATCTATTGGAATTTAAATTTGACGAGTTTTTAATTGCCTCTTCTAAATATTGAGACTCTACATACTCAATAGTTTCCAATCCTTTAATATCCAATGAATCATCTATCTCTCTACCTTCTGAGTCAAATCGTTTAGACTCACCTTCAATATCCATTGATACGTAATGAAGGTTGCCTTTCCCATCATAACAAGACTGTTTAAATTCATAAGGGTTATTGGGATCGTGAAGCTCAGTTACAATCTTATTAATAAGAATGAACTCATCGCCAACCAGCTTATAATCTTCTAGTGTCAAACGTTGATTTTCTGAGTCTTTTATATGATTCCTATATGCTACCTTTCTATATTCAGCACCAACAAATATTACTGTTGAATAAACATTACGTTGAAAAGATTCTTCATCTAATCGCTCAAGAATAGGTACACCATTTTTATCTTGATACGTTATACGGAACGGACCAAATGAATTAGAAAAACATACTTTTTTAACTGAAAACTTTTTAGAGTACTCACTGATAACCACATTAATCATTTAAATATCCTTACAATGAAGATCCAGGTTGAGAAGGTGGTTCTATATTTACCCATTTATCAGCTCTAGGTGTTGCTAGGCATCCTGCATTAGAGGCTTTGGTAATAAAATTTCTGAGCACACCTTGAGCATACTTATATTGATCCACATGTCCGTCCCATGATCCTTTGTTGACCCCATTCAGTATAAGAGGATTAGATACACTCTTGTTGTTTATAAACAGATTGTATCTGTCTGCAATTAATTCATTATATCTCCATTCCACAATGGCAGCTTGACTGTCCATTTTGAAATTATGATCTTTACATTTATCATCAGCATTGCGTTCCAATTCATCTTCAAAAGGCTTCGCTTTCGCATCATCCTGTTCAGCTTCAGATAGAATATTTGTTGCTGCTGCTAAAACGGCGAATTGTGCATCAAGATTATCACTTTCAGCATTCTCGATGACTTGTTGAGCCGCGGTTATGAGGGAAAGGTTTTTCTCTACCTCAGTTTGTGTTCCATAGAATCGAATTTCAACAGGATGACCTATAGGTGACTTGCATATATATAATTTTGATGTAACGAAATTGCATACAGGTTCCCCCAACCAATTGCTCTCATACAACCTGAAACATATGACACAGCATCCCCAGATGAGCTAAAGTATGGCATATCGTTACCATTGCAATTAACAACATTAAAAACCGTTTCGCTCCTGTAATATGATCCAATAGTTCCGAAATATTCTTTATACTTAACTTGATTGTTCGTTGGATCCAGTACCCAATCTACAGCACCCAATAACTGCTCAACAGCAAATGTAAGTGCATACCCTACTAATCCACCACGTAAAACCTTAGCAACTTGCGAAGCATTTGGAGAAATTAGAATTGATGAGGTAGCTGCCCCTTTAGTGCCATCATATAAAATTGAAGCTCCAATAGCGGTTGGGTTTGATCATGTCCATCCCCCAATTGAAGCGTTCACTAAAGCTGAATTTAATAACAGCAATAGTGAGGTTAAAAAAATCATAATTCTTCTAAGCATTTTTATTTCTCTCTTATAAAGTTGTAAGAATACTAACTATTGTTTTTTAAGATTAATATCAATATTTTTTCAATAATGATTAATTTTCAGATTCATTACATGACTTCTTCCAATCCGCAACAAACTCATCTATTGCATTTTGTTTACCTAGATTGGTTGCATAAACTTGTACCGCTTCAGCATCAATAATCATGATTTGCAGTAAGTTCTTTTGAAGTTCACTTAATTGGTCTTTAAGATTGATCGCATTTTTTAAATTAATTCCACCTTGTCTGAGCTGCATGATCATGTCTGCTGTTTCTTCAATGATTTTGCATTCATCGGCTTGATTTGCATAAGTGTAAGAGCTTAACAGCAAGAGTAAAAGTATTTTGAATTCATTTTAAGAACCTAATATAAAAAAACTAACTCCCACTTGGAGAGTTAGTAAAAGGGTGTTTGGTTAAATAGTATTGCCACAGATGTCTTTGGTGCCTATTGGATAGGTTTGGGTCATTTTTGTAGAGTCAGTAATCAATTGCATACTAACCTGCTTTCCAATGAATTTTGAGTTTGGATTTGGAGTTTGTTGTAATCCCAATGTATACCCCATATTATTAACGGGATTCTGCATATTAATATTTAAGTAACCATAATTGACTCCATTTATCATGTAGCCAAATTGTTTGCTTGTTTGATTCAAATAAATACCAAAAATCACTTTTCCTAATGATGGAGTATTTACTTGATGAACTTTTCTATCTACATCTTTAACAATTACTTCATTATTGGTATCAAATTTGGTTGATACAGCTGTTAATGTTATATATTCACCATTTGAATAATCTGAATTATTATTAACAATAGAATAACCAATATCTAACTGAATCTCGATTTTTGAAGAAGATGATCCAATCACTTGCCCAAAAAACTGCTGTATTTCTTTGCTATTTCCCAAATTGATATTTTGGAGATTTGACACATCAAAAACAAATTCACTTGCTAGAATACCTTCTGTAATCACTTTTTTGTCTATATATGGTTTATTAAAATCAGTATTTAAAAAACCCTTTGATGAGGCTACAATCTGATCAATAGCAACTCCATTAAGATATTCAATAAAACCTATTCCTTTTTGATCAATTAAATTTATTGATGGCATCAACTTAACTTGCCTTCCCCCATTTACATTTGCGGCATTAATCTGCACCTGTGTAGCATCAAAATTATAAGTACAAGCACTCCAGCTACTCACACTTATCAATCCAGTTAGTATTGCTATTATTAATTTTTTCATCACTATACCCATTAATTATGAAGTTAAAATATAGAATAAAAAATAGGCAATGAATAAAAAATCCGATGAAAATGAGTTTGTAGATCGATGTTGTTATATTAATCATAGCACTCAGCTAAGCGCTCTATTCTTCGCATCATTCAAAACACCGCATTCATTGTACTTAGGCAATACCAATAATCCAAAGTGTGATTTCTTTACATTTCCCTGACTCAAGTTTTAAGGGTTTTGAGTTTTGAAAAATTATCTAAATTTTCACACAAGCTTTATTATTTTAATTTTAGACTTTCTAAATTATTGACCTAACGTTAAATGGAAAAAACCTCTATTCCATCGAGAGTAATCTTTATACTCCTAATCGCAAGCCACGCCCAAACACGAACATTTAATACGATTCTATGCTGTTCAATCTCAAAAGTGAATGATGGAATAAACCAAGGCTGACTTGTTCCACCAGCTACAGCACTTCCATCAAGCGTAACATATTCATATCCTGCTCCTCGCCCATGATATTCTATACAATAAGAATTTCCACCTATGGTGAGCAAAAATTTTCTATAAAGCCATTTTTTCTCTAACATTTTGCAAACAATCATCGGTACACCTGAATAATACTTTTTAACTTCCGTGAAGCAGGAAAACCAACACTTGACCATTTACAAATTGAGTATGAGGCGTATCAAATGTCCGAACAATAGAACAAGTTATTAAGACTACGGCTAGAAGAATATATCATGAAGATACCTCTACATAACATTTCAGTGGTTATCTGAATTGCTCATAACTTGAAGGACATGTTTCACTCAATTTTTCTGTATCAGCTGTATGTTCATTAGCAATTTTGCCATTCTTGAATATTCGTTAATGCGTCGTTCGAATACTTCTCCAAGTGTGGTGCCCTAACTTGAGCTCATTTTTTCAGATTGATAGTAAGCTTGTGTTGAAATCTTAAGCCATTGGCATAAACGAGTAACACTTAATCGTCTTTTGCTTTTCCAATCTTCGAAACGTGCTCGATATACTTTTTTGAAAGTCAGTCCTACATTCTTTATCTAGATGGCAAATGGCATCATCTACAAATTCAGTCTTCAATTTCTCTTCAACCAATTGTTTTTCTAATTGACAGATTATTTACTGTGGAGTCAGCTGACATTTAGAGGATTTTGGCGTGGTCTTCGAAATCCAATCTTGTTGTTCAAACTTACGAAGCCAGACAAGAACTGTTGATCTTCTTTGAATACCATATTTTGCCTAAACTTGCTTGTAAGTAAGTTGCTCTTTTTCAACTTCCTGTATCACCATCATTTTACAGGCAAAAGAATAATCCCTCTGAGTACGTTTAACTCTTTGGCTTTGTTCATGTTTGTCTAGTCCTGAGATAGGTTGACACTTATTTCAGGACGAGACACATTAAAAAAATCAAAAGGCGCATTAAGCGCCTTTTGATTTTACTTAAAATTAAGCCGGGATATCGCGAATTGATGCATTACGAATCGCTTCTTTTAAAGCTTCATAACCGTGAATTGGTGGGAATTGAGGAAACTCACGAATCACATTTTCAGGTGCGTCGAATAAGAAGCCATGATCCGCCTCACCCAACATCGTTGTATCATTATAAGAGTCACCTGCTGCAATCACACGGAAGTTTAAACCATGCAATGCTTTTACAGCTTGACGCTTTTGGTCTGGCTGGCGCAATTTATATGCTGTAATCATGCCATTTTCATCAGTTTCTAATTTATGGCAGAAAATTGTTGGCCAACCTAGTTGCTGCATCAACGGATGTGCAAACTCATAGAATGTGTCTGAAAGAATGATCAATTGGAAGTGTGTGCGAATCCACTCAACAAATTCTTTTGCACCCGGAAATGGTCCCATATCAGCAATCACAGCTTGAATGTCATTTAATCCTAAACCATGTTGCTTCAAGATGTTTAAACGCTGAGTCATCAACACATCGTAGTCAGGAATATCACGCGTTGTTGCTTCTAATTCTTTGATCCCTGTTTTCTTTGCAAAATTGATCCAGATTTCTGGAACCAATACACCCTCAAGATCAAGACATACGATTTCCATGGGTTCTCCCAATGTCGGTTAAAAATTTTGGGCTTATCATAGCACTAAAGTTTAAAAAAAATGCTGAAAGTTTTTTAAACTCAATTCATTTTGAATAGTCATAGATCGTCGTACCAGCACAATTCATCCTTAGTACAACAACTGCATGTAGAGACTCTCTCAGCTTTAACTGTTATTGTTACACTTATAAAAACGGGAACAAAAGCACCGCATCATTGAGTCATATAAAAATTAATTTAGGCAAACAACACTATGAAAAAAATAGCACCGTTTCTCTTGAGTAGCATATGTACTTACGTATATGCGAATGATAGTTTTCTGAGCTATACAAATTGTAGTGCTTTAGATCTCGACCATGCTCAAGTCAGTCTCTCATTAAAAGATATTCCAAAGGATTATATATATCGCACACAAAACTACTCCTTTCTCAGTCTACCTATAGCAAAAGGCAATGAAAATTACTGTCTAATTATCAATGATAAAAATCAGGTCATTGTTGACGCTATTCCTAAAATGCTTTCAAACACTTGCGGCGGAATGTGGGATAAGAAAGAAAGCACACCTGTTTGGGTTGATGATATTGCTGGGGGTAGAGGTTTAGTCACATATTTTCATTACAACACCTCAAATAGTTTGAAAAATCTCAATAAAAACAAAATATCCAATATAGAACAACAAATTACAACACTACAATGCCAACTTTCCTCCTATAACATTGATGATGTGGTTGAACTCAATGATGCTGCTTTCTATTTAAATCAATTGGGTCATCCTAAAGTATCTTTAGAAATTTTGAAAAAGGTTATACAGCTCGATCCAAATCGGACAGTCGCTTATCTAAATTTAGCTGATGCTTATTTGGCTTTAAAAAATCAAAGCCAAGCTCGGTCAAATTATTTGATTTATGCCAATAAAATGAAAAAATCTGGATTATCTGATCAGATTCCTAAAAGAATATTCAAATACTTATAAAATAAGACTGAGAAACAGCTTAACAAGGCACTGATTAATAAAAACCTTGCTGTAGAATGAGATAGCGAATCATTGATCAATGACAGCATGTGTTGGTGAGAGCATTATGCTGCTTTTATCCATATCCGATTAAGTATCTTTGGTACTTTACCCTTCAGATGAATCCATCGATTAAATCTTTTTTATTCATAAGTATTTTAATTAATCTGCTAAGCACAATATTTCATTTACTTTAAAATATCTGCACATCTCAAAGATAACATTCACACAAAGTTGAATTGCTTTAATTTTTGCTAAAATGCTTAAATTAAAATATCTTTTAAGAATGTTGATGAACAACATAGCTTCAAGCTAACTGCCAGGAGCAGATATGACCGCCATTCCCACCATAGATCTTGTTGACGCTTTAGCAACAGAGTATGCAGACAAATCCCCTTCTGAAATTTTAGAACTTGCACTTTCTCAAGAGGGTGAAATCGCAATTTCATTTTCTGGCGCAGAAGATGTTGTTCTGATTGATATGGCACATAATTTAGGCAAGCCATTTCGTGTATTTAGTTTAGATACTGGACGCTTGCATCCTGAAACTTATCAGTTTATCGATACTGTGCGTAAGCACTACGGTATTAAAATTGAGATTTGCTTTCCTGAATCAGAAGCTGTTCAGCAATTGGTCAATGAAAAAGGCTTCTTCAGTTTTTACCAAGACGATCATAAAGAATGTTGTGGTATCCGAAAAGTACAGCCTTTACGTAAAAAACTGGCAACTTTAGATGGTTGGATTACAGGTCAACGTAAAGATCAAAGCCCAGGAACACGTACAGAGATTCCTGTCATTCAAGCTGATGCAGGTTTTTCAGGTGAAGGAAAACAGCTGATCAAATACAATCCTTTGGCGAACTGGTCCAGTGCAGATGTATGGAACTATATCCGCATGATGGAAATTCCTTATAATCCTTTACATGAAAAAGGTTTTATTTCAATCGGTTGTGAGCCATGTACTCGCCCAGTGCTTCCGAATCAGCATGAACGTGAAGGTCGTTGGTGGTGGGAAGAAGCAACGCATAAAGAATGCGGTTTACATGCGGGTAACTTAAAAAAATAATGGTAAAAAAAAAGTCATTAAATTTAATGACTTTTTGTAAACTTTACATTCATCGAAATGCTTGGATTTTATCCCTGAAAAAGTTTTATACTATTTACTCGGTTCTATAATTCTAACAATCTAACACTCATAAATGAGTTGTTGTAGAAATTGCAGTGAGGCAATCCAAGACCATGCGCCCATTACACCCCATTGATTTCATTTTTTTAAATTTAGAAAAAAGACAACAACCGATGCATGTTGGTGGATTGTTCTTATTCCAAATACCTGAACATGCACCATCGACGTTTATACAAGACCTTGTCGCTGATATTCGCAATTCAAAGTCTATTCCAGTTCCACCATTTAACAATCGTCTCAATGGCTTATTTTGGGACGAAGATGAAGAATTTGATATCGACCACCATTTCCGTCATATCGCCTTACCTCATCCCGGGCGTATCCGTGAATTATTGGTTTATATTTCACAAGAACATAGCGCACTGATTGATCGTGCAAAACCGCTTTGGACCTGTCATATCATTGAAGGGATCGAAGGCAATCGTTTTGCCATGTACTTTAAAATCCACCATGCAATGATTGACGGTGTAGCAGGTATGCGTCTTTTAGAAAAGTCTTTCTCTAAAGATGAGCATTCCAAAACCATTGTTCCCCCTTGGTGTGTTGAAGGCAAACGTGCCAAACGTCTTAAAGAAACCAAACTTGGACGAGTCAAAAAAGTTTTTGCCGCGTTAAAGGGGCAAGTCGAAGCAGCACCAAAAGTAACTCAGGAATTATTTCAAACAGTCTTTAAAGAAATGGGGAAAAATCCTGATTATGTTTCAAGCTTTCAAGCCCCGAGCAGTTTATTTAATCAACGAGTAAGCTCTTCGCGTCGTTTTGCAGCCCAATCTTTTGAACTAGATCGTTTTAGAAATATTTCCAAAGCACTGGGTGTAACCATCAATGATGTCGTACTCGCAGTTTGCTCTGGCGCAATCCGTGATTATTTAATTACTCAAGACGCACTTCCTAAGAAACCGCTCATTGCGATGGTGCCTGCTTCTCTTCGTGATGATGATTCAGATATGAGTAACCGTATCACCATGATTTTAGCGAATTTAGGCACGCATAAAGAAGATCCATTAGAACGTTTAGACATCATTCGACGTAGTGTGCAAAATGCAAAGAATCGCTTTAAACGTATGAGTTCAGACCAAATTCTGAACTATAGTGCTTTTGTTTTTGGTGCTGCGGGAATCAACATTGCATCAGGGCTTATGCCTAAGCGTCAGGCGTTTAATGTGATTATTTCTAACGTACCCGGTCCAAGAGAACCACTATATTGGAATGGTGCTAAACTGGATGCCCTTTACCCAGCATCAATTGTGCTAGATGGTCAGGCATTAAATATTACTATGACCAGTTATCTAGATAAGTTGGAAGTGGGTTTAACTGGCTGCCGTAAATCTTTACCGAAGTTGCAAAACCTACTGACACATTTAGAGAATGAGATTCAAAAATTTGAACAACTGATTACACAGAAAAATGTCACGCAAAAAGCTACTGAAAAGGCAGTTGAAAAAAACGAAGATACACAAGTCTATGCACAAGATCTGATTGTTGAGTCCAACACAGTAGAAAAGCCTGCTTAGGCTTTTCTACTCAATCTTCTATTTAGATTTATTTTTGTTCTTAGATTCAATTCACGAAAATTTAATTCTAAAAAAATTAAGGGGCTTATTAATGCCCCTTAATCTTTTACGTTACGACACTTATTGAGTAATTGGTGACAGACGTTTACAACCATGTCTTTGGTAATTTTCACTTCTTGACCATTGTCATCTAACATTACACATGTATTCTTTGGTTGGTTTTCTAATACATGTTTGATACCGCGACTTATTAATTGTTCACTTACGCTCATTTTATGACCTCACTTGCTAAGACTGGTAGGGAGAGAGTCTTTGGCTACCTTTGTAATCTAGTATTGTGAAATCAGCTCAAAAAGTAAAATTTCAGATGTAACAACTGTTTAACGACATCCTGTTACAATTTCAACTTAAAATGATATCGTATTGCTCTTGCGTGTATAAATTTTCAACTTGGAATTTAATCACACGATTAATAAAATGCTCCAAATCCGCGACAGCTGGGGCTTCTGCAGTTAAGAGTCGATCAATCACAGATGGATGACCGATAACAGTAAAGCCACTCTGAGATTCATAAGCTCGTGTATATCTAAGAATTTCTCGAAAAATTTCGTAACACACTGTCTCTGCTGTTTTCACAAATCCACGCCCCTGACAGGTTGGACATGATTCACATAACAAATGTTCCAGTGATTCACGTGTACGTTTACGTGTCATTTCCACCAAACCAAGTTCAGACACTTGGGTAATTTTTGTCTTGGCATGATCACGCTCAAGCATCTTCTCAAACTGGTTCATGACTTCTTCACGATGTACAGCTTCCTGCATATCGATGAAATCAATAATGATAATGCCGCCTAAATTGCGTAAACGTAACTGTCGAGCGATGACTTGGGTGGCTTCCATGTTGGTTTTGAAGACTGTATCTTCAAGCGTACGACCACCCACATAAGAACCTGTGTTGACATCAATCGTGGTCATTGCCTCCGTCTGGTCAATCATCAAATAACCACCAGACTTTAATGCAACCCGAGTTTGTAATGCTTTTTGAATGTCTTCTTCAACATTGTACAAATCAAAAAGTGGGCGCTCTCCTGGATAATGTTGTAAACGACTACCCATACTCGGAACAAACTCAGCGACAAACTCTTGTAACTTGGCATGTATTTCACGAGAGTCAACATAGATCGTGGCAGTATCTTCATTGGCGAGATCACGAATCACCCGTTGAGGTAATGGAAGTTCTTCAAAAATCAGTGAGGGAACTGCAATAATTTTTTGCTTTTTCTGAATAAATTCCCAAAGCTTCGCTAAATAAGCCATATCCTGCGCGATAGATGCTTCATCAATTCCATCAGCTGCAGTACGTACAATAACTGAACCCGGAAGCTTATGCTCTTCTTGAATCCTTTCAATCATTGAACGCAAACGGTCACGTTCTTCTTCAGATTCAATCCGTTGTGATACACCAATATGACTACCATAAGGCATCAAAACCAGATAACGTGAAGGAATAGAAAGATCAGTACTCAGTCGTGCACCTTTAGTGCCTAACATATCTTTCATCACTTGTACTGTTAGAATCTGACCGGGTTGTAAGAGTTCAAAAACATTCGGCGTGGGCTGATGACGTGGCCAAATCATATCATTGATATGTAAAAATGCAGTACGAGACAAGCCAATATCCACAAAAGCAGCTTGCATCCCAGGTAGGACACGCACGACTTTTCCTTTGTAAATATTACCGACCAACCCTCTTTTAACAGTACGCTCAACAAACAGTTCATTGACCGTACCATTTTGAATTAACGCCACACGACACTCCATAGGTGTGACGTTAATCAGTAACTCGTCAGACATAACTCAACTCAAAACATTATAAAAATTCTTTTTTGCAGTTAATTTCGTGCCTCAACTGCATTGATCTAGACGATCAAGTAATTGTATCGTTTCATGTAATGGTAGCCCAACCACATTGCTATAACTACCATTTATCCGTGTCACATATTTCGCAGCAATGCCTTGAATTGCATATCCACCCGCTTTGCCTAGAGGTTCACCTGTTGCCCAATAGTCTTCCATATCTTTGAGACTTAACGCTTGAAACTCAACTTCTGTGCGAACCACGGTACTCAATAATTGATTGGCATTTGCAACACAAACTCCTGTCAGCACCTCATGTTTCCGCCCTGACAATACTCCCCAAATTTCGAAAGCATGCTGTTTGGATGTTGGCTTACCTATAATTTGATCAGCAACAACCAAACTGGTATCCGCAGCAACGATGGTCGCCTCAGGATACAAGCTTAGAACGGCTTGCGCTTTACTTTTTGCCAAACGCGACACATAGTGATCAATCTGCTCATGTTCATTTACAGATTCATCAACATCCGGGCTATGCACGTCAAACGCCAAGCCCAGTTGTAACAACAGTTCTTGACGCCTTGGCGAGCTTGAAGCAAGAATTAAATGCGCCATCTTTTTAATAAATAATAAAGAATTGGCCAGCAAAAAATACTGGAAATCAAAGTTTGCCAATGACGTGTTATCGAAAAATGCGTTCCTGCCATCACTTGCGCCATAAAGGTAAAGGTTAAATGTGCAAGAATCGCCAACATAGTGATCACCCAAAGGTTACTAAATGTCAGCACGCGTCTCTCTCGAATAAAATAACGTGTTAAAAAAGCAATCAGCACATAACTTAATGCATTCATGCCCAAAGGTGCATCTAGCAAAAGATCAGTAAACAGACCCAGCGTAAATGCAAACCAGATACCACACCAAGTTGGCTGACACAGCACCCAAAATAGCATGATTAAAAACATATAAAGTGGACGCCATCCTGCTATTGCATAGGACATCGGATAGACCACCAAAATCGAAGCAATTACGATTGAAACAATGATAATCCATAGCGGATCTTTACGTTGTTTTTCTGATGGTAACTTTTTAGCGATCAACATTTGGCTGCTCCATCGCTAATGAATCCGAGAAAAGTACTACAACGTGATGCCCACCGGCTAACTGTGCAGCTGGAACAACATCAATTTGTGCAAACTCTCCAGTATTATGTCGCATCACTTTAGACACAGCACCGACCAAATAGCCCGCTGGAAAATGCTGACCTAAACCAGAACTATAAACCTTATCACCCACTTTGATGTTGGCACTCGTTGGAACATATTCCATTTTCAAATGCCCTAAATCACCTGTTCCTGTCACGATGGCTCGCATACCTGAGCTTTCAAGTCGTACAGATAAAGAATGTTCTTTATCAGAAAGCAGCATTACACGACTACTATGAGGATAAACGTTGATGATCTGCCCCATGATCCCTTTATCATCTAAAACAGTTTGACCGACTTTAAGATGATTGGCTGAACCACGGTTGATGATAATGATATGACGTAATGGATCAGCATCTGTTCCAATCACTTCCGCAATCTCCATACGTCCATCAATAATTAACGGTGTATCGAGTAATCCTCGTAAACGGGTATTTTCAGCAGAAAGTTCTGAGAGTTTTTGCAGACGAACCTGAGCCTGAAGCAATTCAGCTTGCATCGCAGTGTTTTCGCGACGCAACTGAGCTTCAGATTTTGTTTGTTGATTCAGCCATTCTTTCGACAATACAGGATAACTTGCTAAGGCATAAATTGGATTATATGCCGCATACAAGACCTCTCTTGCAGGTTGAATCACTTGAGGCATGCGCCAGTTAAAGAACAACACTACCAAGCAAGTGATGACCGCAATGATAAAAGAGCGAAAAGATGGCGGTTGTCTTGAAAAGAGATTCGGTTGCACCGCCTCATCCTTAAACTTAATCGAGTATAGTTTAGCCTACAAAAAGCATATCATGGTTTGGATTGTCAAAGAATTCTAAGACTTTTCCACCGCCACGAGTCACACAAGTTAAAGGATCTTCAGCAACAACAACAGGTAAACCTGTCTCTTGGGCAAGTAATTTATCCAGATTACGCAATAATGCTCCACCACCTGTTAAAACTATTCCACGTTCAGCAATATCTGAAGATAATTCTGGTGGAGTTTGTTCAAGTGCAGATTTCACAGCAGATACAATACTTTGTAATGGATCAGCAATCGCTTGCGTGATTTCATCGGAAGTCACTGTAATCGCGCGTGGAACACCTTCAGCAAGGTTACGACCACGAACTTCAATTTCTAAAGTCTTGCCGTCTGCTACTGCCATTCCAACTTCTTTTTTGATGGTCTCAGCAGTCGTTTCACCAATTACACAACCATGTGCTTTACGTACATAATTAATAATTTGTTCATCAAACACATCACCGCCGATACGTAAAGAATCTGCGTATACACACCCTTGTAGGGAAATGATGGCAATTTCAGTTGTACCGCCACCAACGTCAACGACCATAGAACCGCATGCTTGCTCTACAGGCATACCCGCACCGATCGCAGCAGCCATAGGCTCTTCAATCAAACGTACATCACGGGCACCAGCATTGAATACAGCTTCACGAATCGCACGGCGCTCTACCAAAGTTGATTTACACGGTACACAAACCACAACACGAGGCGCAGGTGGGAATAGGCGTTTTTCATGCACTTTACCAATAAATTGATTTAACATGGTTTCAGTGACTTCGAAATCAGCAATAACACCATCCTTCATCGGACGGATTGCAGAAATATTGGCTGGGGTACGACCAAGCATTTGCTTAGCATCTAAACCCACAGCTGCAACAATTTTCTGCGAACCACTGTGACGAATCGCCACAACTGTCGGTTCGTTTAATATAATGCCCCTTCCTGGTGCATAAATAAGTGTATTTGCAGTACCTAAATCAATGGCTAGATCTGGCGAAAACAAGCCAATTAGTCGTTTTAGAATCACGGGTCGTTCTCAGTTTAAACTTTATATGGACGCAAGATGGCAACTTTAACTAAATGTGATGATTTGAACAAGTCAATCGCTTATTATAACGCACGATATTTTGAATTTTTTTAAAACTGATTAGGTGAGACATCATGTCAAGTTCAGATGTTCAGCATTCTGCAGAATTAAATGCACAAACTGTATCGCAAATCGCCAATCTTGCTCGATTGTCGCTGAATGATACGCAATCTGCTGAATATGCTCAAAGTTTAAATAAAATCTTAGGGATGATGGAGACCTTAAAAGCGATCAATACCGATGGTGTTGAGCCACTTAAGAGCCCATTCGATCATCCACAACCACTTCGTCCAGATGTTGTATCGGAAAGCAACCATCGTGAAGAATATCAAGCCATTGCTCCTGCAGTTCAGGATGGTTTGTACCTTGTTCCGAGAGTGATTGAATAATATTTGATCAGTTAAACTTATTTTTAAAAATTAATCGTAAAGAATTGTACTCATGACTGATTTACACCGTTTATCGATTCGTGAAATGGCAGAAGGTTTAAAATCTGCACAATTTTCATCTCGCGAGTTGACTCAACATTATTTAGACCGTATTGCGAAACTTGATGATCGTGTTAATTCGTATGTAACGGTTACTCCCGAATATGCTTTGGCTCAAGCTGATGCTGCTGACAATTTATTAAAAAATGGCACGGCGGGTACTTTGGCTGGAGTTCCGCTGGCACATAAAGATATTTTCTGTACTCAAGGAATTAAAACTTCTGCGGGTTCAAAAATGTTGGATAATTTTATTTCACCTTATGATGCGACTGTTGTAGCCAAAGCAAAAGCCGCTGGTTTAGTGACGTTGGGTAAAGTGAACATGGACGAGTTTGCCATGGGCTCTACCTCTGAAAGTTCATTTTATGGTGCGACGAAAAACCCATGGAATTTAGAACATGTTCCGGGTGGTTCTTCTGGTGGTTCTGCTGCAGTTGTTGCCGCTGATCTTGCACCTTTTGCAACGGGCACAGATACAGGGGGATCTATTCGTCAACCTGCATCATTCTGTGGTTTGACAGGTCTAAAACCAACTTATGGTCGTGTCTCTCGTTTCGGGATGATTGCTTTCGCATCATCATTAGATCAAGGTGGACCTATGGCACGTTCTGCTGAAGACTGTGCCTTTCTCATGAACACCATCGCAGGTCATGATGCAAAAGATTCAACATCAATCAACAAAGAAGTAGATGACTATGTTGCAAACTTAAATGCAACAGCAGTGAAAGGCTTGCGTATTGGTATTCCAAAACAATACTTCAATGTTCAAGGTTTAGATGCTGAGGTCAAAGCACGTGTTGAAGAGTCGTTAAAAACATTGGAAAACATGGGTGCCATTTTGGTTGAGATTGATCTCAACATGACTGAAGCTTATGTACCGACCTATTATCTGATTGCGCCTGCTGAAGCATCTTCAAACTTGTCACGTTATGATGGTGTTCGTTATGGCTATCGTTGTGAAAATCCAAAAGATATTTTAGATTTACATAAACGCTCTCGCTCTGAGGCATTTGGTGCTGAAGTGCAACGTCGTATTTTGATTGGGACTTATGCCCTTTCAGCGGGTTATTACGATGCTTATTATGTAAAAGCACAAAAAGTACGTCGTCTCATTCAACAAGACTTCTTAACTGCATTTGAAAATGTTGATGTAATTGCTGCACCTTCTGCACCAACCACAGCTTACAAAATTGGCGCAAACCTCAGTCCAACAGAAATGTATTTAGGCGATATTTATACGCTTGCTGTAAACTTGGCAGGTTTACCAGCCATCAATGCACCTGTTGGTTTTGACAAAGACAGCTTACCTGTAGGCTTACAGCTCATTGGTAACTACTGGTCAGAATCACAACTGTTGTCGATTGTTCATCAATATCAACAAAACACGGACTGGCATACCAAACGTGCGGCAATTGCTGAGGAGAATGCATAATGACTGAAGCTCAAAAATTAGCACCTTCAAAGTTGATTGACGGATGGGAAGTTGTTATCGGGATTGAGATTCACACTCAGCTTGCAACTCAGTCTAAAATTTTCTCAGGTTCTTCGACTGAATTTGGTCAAGATCCAAATACCCAAGCCAGCCTTGTTGATTTGGCGATGCCGGGTGTATTGCCAGTACTCAACCAAGCAGTGGTTGATCTTGCGATTCGTTTTGGTTTGGGTATTGATGCCTATATCGATCAAGCATCGGTATTTGCACGTAAGAACTACTTTTACCCAGACTCTCCAAAAGGCTACCAAATCAGCCAGATGGACAATCCTATCGTTGGGCTAGGTCATATCGACATTCAGCTTGAAGATGGCACAGTCAAGCGTATAGGCGTAACTCGTGCACATTTGGAAGAGGATGCAGGTAAATCAATCCACGATCAATTTGAAGGCATGTCTGGTATCGACTTAAACCGTGCTGGTACACCTTTACTTGAAATTGTCTCTGAACCTGATATGCGTTCAGTTGAAGAAGCTGTTGCTTATATCAAATCTATTCACACTTTGGTGCGTTGGTTAGGAATTTCTGACGGTAACATGGCTGAAGGTTCATTCCGTGCTGACTGTAACGTGTCATTACGTCGTCCGGGACAACCATTTGGTACACGTTGTGAGTTAAAAAACCTCAACTCATTCCGTTTTATCGAACAAGCCATCAATGTTGAAATCCAACGTCAAATGGACATCTTGGAAGAAGGTGGTTCAATTGATCAGGAAACGCGTTTGTTCGATCCAAATAAAATGGAAACACGTTCAATGCGTTCTAAGGAAGAAGCCAACGACTATCGTTACTTCCCTGACCCTGATTTGTTGCCTGTGATCATTGCGGATGAACAGATCGAGGCGGCACGTGCGGCTCTTCCTGAGTTACCGAAAGCACGTCGTGCACGTTTTATCGCAGATTTCGCTGTGACTGAATATGATGCACATGTATTAACACTTTCTCGTGAATTAGCAGACTTCTATGAAGCGGTTGTTGCAGCTTCTGGTGGCGCAGCTCAAGGTAAAGTTGCGGCAAACTGGGTGATGGGTGAGTTCTCAGGTGCTTTAAATAAAGCTGGCTTAGAGTTAGCTGACTCTCCTGTTTCTGCTGAACAGTTAGGCGGTATGATCGCACGTATTGTCGACAACACGATTAGCGGTAAGATTGCCAAGCAAGTCTTTGGCTTTATGTGGGAAGAAGGCAAAACTGCCGATACCATTATTGCTGAAAAAGGCTTGAAACAGGAAACTGATACAGGTGCCATTGAAGCTATTATCAAAGAAGTACTTGCTGCCAATGAAAAAATGGTTGAAGAGTATAAATCTGGTAAAGAGAAAGCATTTAACGGTCTAGTCGGTCAAGTGATGAAAGCTTCTCGTGGTAAAGCCAACCCTGCTCAAGTTAATGAATTAATGAAAAAATTACTAGATTAAGTTGCTTTAATCTTAGAAAAGAACCCGCTTTAGAGCGGGTTTTCTTTTTTTAAAGCATTGGTATGTTTAGCTTTAAAAAAATTGGCATATATTCAAATCTATTGTTTTCTCAATTTTTCCTGTAGCAAAGTACCATCACTCCACAAAAAAACTCGGTGAAACAACACTTATTTCAGCAAATTTATAATCTTTAATATTT
This sequence comes from Acinetobacter sp. WC-743, assembly GCF_000335555.1. NCBI lineage: Bacteria > Pseudomonadati > Pseudomonadota > Gammaproteobacteria > Moraxellales > Moraxellaceae > Acinetobacter > Acinetobacter sp. WC-743. Next base: position 69,632 of record NZ_AMFQ01000113.1, read on the forward strand.
CTCATCACGATTTTGCGGCAACCAAAACTCAACGCAGATAAATATTGAATTGCATCTTTAGAATCAGAAAACTTAGACACTAACGCTTGAGAAATCCCAACATGATCAACAGGGATGATCACCAAAAATTTTAAAAGTTGTTGAATAAAAAGACGAGCTTTTTCATCACCCCCAACTTACGCAAAATATAGTAGATATTGGCAATACTGTCCGAAGAAACGCACCCTGTAAATTACCCTTTCTCACACAGCGTTAAAACAATTTGACTTGCCTGAACAAAAGGCTGACGCGCTAAAGCCACATCCAAAATCACATCAGAATCAATAAATATCCGCTCGCTCATTTATGTTTTTCCATACAAGCTTCATAAAGCAGTGTCTTATAATCCTGCCCTTGGTCTTGATCGGCAAACATACCGATTAAGCTTCCAGTAATAGGTGCTTGAATATTACTGGAAGTTTCAATGTGTGCTGAAATACGATCTAAATAAGCTTCAACCAAACTCGAAACACTCTGCTCATGTTCCTGAGCATAAAGTTTCGCGCGTTCAATCACTTTTTTATTTATAGATAAGGTCAATTTCGCTTGCATAAGATTTTACCTCATGCGTATCATTTAATTAATCATACGTATTGGTTGAATTTTGACAATTAAATCTTAACCAATCTATAAAACAATTGATACGATCATAGGACTTATTTTTTATTTCAGAAAGCAAAAATCTCTTGTAGTCAATGCGTTGAAAAGCTCATTCATTAAATGTAATTTCTAGATCAATAAAATCAATGCGATAAATCTATTGTTTAATCTTATAAAGCTTTCACTGCCATGCCTTATATCTACTGCTGATTATTTACTCTTAAACCAATAATCCCATTTCTCTTGATCAACGCCAAACTTTCCTTGCCACCATCTTGTAGGGTAATTCACATCATCATTTCTAATAGGGCGATGTACCCTTTCAGGATAAGTCACATATTGGTCTACATAGCCAAAATGTTCATCATCATGCAAAATTCCAATCACACCAAAAATTTCTAAAAGCCCCAAACGCTCTTCATCATTTGATTTAACAGCTTGAGCAATACTCTTCTTCAATTGCGCTATTCTGTCATTGGGTTGTGCATGCTCAATAATTGATTTGAGTTGGTTGAGAATACTGAAATCTACCTCACTTGGTTTAACAACAGGAAGTCTAGGAAACTGCTCTAAATCGAATAGAACTGAAATCAAATTCACTGTACAGCTTCCATGTTTGTATTTGAAATAATTCATCGTATTAAATTCAATCAGATCTTCAAATTCAAATCGATGTAGACCGCACACAGCACAGATTGTTGAATTCGGCTCTGGGCTCGCTACAAAATCATGTTCGATCAAACTTTTGCCAATACAATAACTTGATAAAAAGGAACGATATTCTAATTGTCTAGTACTGAGGCTATAGATAAATGCATTTACGACATCGTGCTTTTCAATATGATCAACTGCATTTTTGATTCTTGTGCAAATCTCATTATGGCTTATTTTCTCTGGTTCAAACATGACTGAATGACTTTTTGCGTATTCAAATTCATCATCCGTAATAAATTTCATATACCTGTCCCAATAAAACCAATTTTCTAAGCATTCATCCTGTGAGTGCTTCATGGCTTTAAGTAAAATCTTGACTGCTTTCTTATCCATAGGTCTGGGTCTATTGTTAAAAATTTTAATTTAATATTTGGAAAATGAAACGCTTTAGCCTGCTCTACGCTCAGGTTCACGTTGATGAATAAAAACTGTATATGTATCCGCTGGATGAATCACTTGAGCATGATGCAAAGCATGGGCAATATTCCCCCGATGGTATGTGCCATGATTGATGATATGAAAAAGAATTTCTTCTATTGAAAGAGAGCCTGTTTTTTTATCGATAAATTGAAAATGCACAATTTCAGCAAGTTGATCTGATTGAATATTTTCTACAAATTCAATCCACCACGCATGAGAATGTTCAATCCGTTGTTGTAACTCATCAAATGTAGGTAAAACTTCAGTATTGGTCTGTGTATGTAACGCTTTTTTATGTTCTAGTCGGGCTCGAAATAACTCTTCGACAATGATCATATGATTGAATTGCTGCTTGGCAAATTGATAATCATCTAAATATTTTTCTTGATCGATCTGTGCAATGGCTTTGAATAAGCGTTGATCTGACCATTGTTTATAAAGAAACAGTTTTACAAAATCCATTCCATTGACCTAGCGCATTCTTACAATTCAATCATCAAGATAGCATGTAAATAGTTTAAAAAACTAATCTTTCAATAAGGTGCAAGCAACTATCATTTATGGGCATAAAATCAGTTTAAGTTTAATTTTTTTTGTGGATACCCCTCTACCCTCCTTAATCATAAATAAGAAAGAGTCAGGGGATAGCATTACAATTTTTAATTCATATAGTGAACAAAACGCACTTTGCTAAAGATGCTTAGAAAGATGGTTTATTGACGAATCGTACCCAATTTATTCCAAATATCTGGAGTTAAAAATGTCATGACCAGTTTGTTTAAGTCGACATAGCGTAGTACACCCTGTAACTGTTTCTTCACCTCAGGGTTTTTAACAATATCTTCTCCTGTACTACGCCCTAATTCTTGAAAACTATCACCAACAGCTTGTAAGCCTTCAGTTTGAATAACAGCTTTGGCTTGTGCAGAACACTGTTCAACAATAACACGTTGTAAAACCTGAGCGAATTTCTGATCAAGTTGGGTTCTTTGAGCATCACTGACATTACTTAATGCTTTTAAGTCAGGATGAGCTGATAAGGCGGCAAAAGTCCATTGCAATACAGTGGTCTTATCTGTCGCAGTTGTCGCTTTGACTAAACAATCGCTCAGTTGGTCGACTGTAGGCCCTGCAACAGCAAATTGTGTAGTTCCCATCAATGCACTAGCGATCAACACAGTGCGTCCAAGTTTTGAGAACTGATTTGAAATAAGGGAAAGAGCTGGGCGTGACATGGGAAAATTTCCAATTGAAGACTGATCCAGTTTTAACATAAATGATGAATCAGCACTTTTGTGACTCTGTAACTTGACCGAGTTCTCATTTTCAAGCAAGACACTAAAGTTTTTCCCAGTCTACTGGTTCTTCTGTTCGTTTGTTGCTGAATATTTTTTCGATACATGCTTTTCAATGTCTTTTTTTAGAAATTGATCATTATCTAAAAAAATTTACATGAATGTGATTAGAATACACTGCAAACATCATGTGAAAATTAAAAACAAAACTTTATGTCAATGTTGTACATCACACTCTCAGGTATAGGTATTATTTTCTCGATTTGGCTGTACATGCTGATTTTTTGTAAGCATCCTCCAAGAATCAGCATAAGCAAACTCCAACAGTGCTGGCTATTGCATAAACATAAACCTTTTATAAGGATATTTGATTATATCTTTAAAAAAATCAGTGCAATGTTTAAATGGGTCTTTCGCATCTTAAAAAAACTGGGGAGTTTTATAAAAGAATTTATTGTTGAGGTTATTTTTCAACTGATCATTCGCTCAATTTTCAATCTCATCAAAGCAATATTTCATTTGCTTGCAAGAATCTTAGACTAATTGAGGTTTGAATCAATGCCACTGAGCTACTACGACCAAGTCATTATCACTTCATTTGTTTTAACATATGTTTCGCAACAGCATGATTTTGGTTGGTGGATAAATTCTGCAAAATCCGTTTAGCTCGATCTTGCGGATTAGAGAACCGTTGATTATAACTCGGTACATTGGTTAAACATCTTGCCACCAAAACACCTGATTCTGCATAGACATTGATTCCACTTGCTCCATGTAAACGCCCATAATTATAGGCGCGTTCAGCATTATTACAGGCATTAATCTGATTTTGTCCACGTCCTAAATCTTTACGTGCAGCGCTATATAATTGCATTTGCTGTGCTTGTGGTGTGGTCACTACTTTTTCAGTTTGCGGTTTTTCTTTCACTTCCTCCACAATCTGCGTAACTGGTTTCTTTTCCTCGATCGGTTTTATAGGAGCAGTTTTCACGGCAATATTTACAGGTGTATTTTTTGAATTATTGGCTTTTATTTCAGTACTTTTAGCAGGATGATTTTTTGCTTTCTTTTCTTGCTGGGCATTTGTGACATTGGATTTAGTGTTATACAGTTTTTTTAATTCATCCAGAGATATAATTTTGGTTTGCAAGATAACAGCACGGGTTTCACTCTGCTCTAGCTTTCGTTCAGATAACGGTTCAATTGAAACATACCATTGTTGACCATTCGTTTCGACACAGTGATATGCACCAACTCCTTGTTTTACACTGCTATAGGTATTCAATAATTTCTTTGTCCATACATCTTTGACCAGATTCATCGTACTGGTTTGAACTTGGCTAAAACGCCCACCTTTAGCAACACAATAACTGTTTAAATAAGTTTTCGGTGTCAATGACTGCACCGTTTGATGACCTTGTTTAGGTCCCCAATCATAAACATATTCTTTAGATGACCGTTGATTATCATTGATATTTTTCTTATCAATCATTTCTTGCGGAGACGCATATTGTTTAAATGTATCAGATGTTGAAGTATTAATGCTTGTACAAGCCTGTAGTAAACAACCAGCCCCAGCAAACCACAAGAATGCTTTTAAATTCACCTAACATTTCTCAATTGTATTTTTTTAACAAAATAGCGTAATCAATCCAAAATAACAAACTTATTCTATTGAATTTATTCACTATTTATCCGAATAAAATGATAAAAAAATCACAAAAAAATGAATTAGGGATAATCAATTAATTTAAAGTCAGAAAAGCTCAACCTAAACAGCGATTTTCAAAAGGTAATAATGAGCCAGTAATAGAGATGAGAATGAAAAACCTACCAAACCATCAACAAGCTTGGCAGGTTTTTTTTGGTATTACCAAATAGTGACACGTTTATTTGCAGGCAAATACATTTTATCTCCCTGTTTAAGATGGAATGCATCATAAAATGGTGCTTGATTCAGCAAAGTTGCATTGCCACGCACTTTATCTGGCGAATGTGGATCTCTTTTTAGGAATTCCACTTGCATCGCATCAGTGATTTTTGAACGCCATGCTTGAGCCCAACCGATATAGAAACGCTGTTCACCGGTTAAATTGTCTAATACTGGTGCAGGCTGACCATTTAAGGACAATTGATAGGCTTTATAGGCGATCGCCAAGCCAGAATTATCGGCTATGTTTTCACCCAAAGTTAATTCACCATTAACATGGTAGCCTTTGATCGGTTCATAGGCATTGTATTGAGCCACCAGTGCATTGGTTTTTTCTTTAAATTTTCGATGATCTTCGGCAGTCCACCAATTCTTCATATTGCCCAACTCATCAAATTGACTGCCTTGGTCATCGAAACCGTGACTGATTTCATGACCAATAATTGCACCAATCGCACCGTAGTTGACTGCATCATCAGCATTCATATCAAAAAATGGAGGTTGCAAAATAGCTGCAGGGAAAACAATTTCATTTAAAGAAGCATTGTAATACGCATTTATCGTTTGTGGTGTCATTCCCCATTCATCACGATCAACCGGTTTGCCCAATTTATTCAACGCATATTGATGTTCAAACTCACGTGAACGAATCACATTACCAATCAAATCATCATTTTTTATGTCCAAGGCTGAGTAATCACGCCATTTGTTTGGATACCCGATTTTCACCGCAAAACTTGCCAGCTTTTTCTGTGCTTGGACTTTGGTTGCTGGACTCATCCAATCCAATTGTTCAATACTTTGTGAATAGGCTTTCATCAGGTTTTGAACCAGTAATTCCATGCGTTGCTTTTTCTCAGCAGAAAAATATTTTTTCACATAGATCTGTCCGAGACTTTCACCCAAAGTACCTTCGACCAATTGCACACCACGCTTCCAACGCGGTTTTTGTTCTTTGATTTCTCGGAGTTGATTGCTATAGAAATCAAAACTGTTATCTACAAAAGCTTTACTGAGTAAAGGTGAAAAATCACTCACCAAATGGAACTTGAAATAAGCTTTCCAAGCATCCAACGATGTATTGTCAACAATTGGGCTCAAACCTTTAAAATAACTCGGTTGAATCACTTGTATGGTTTTAATTTTATCTGCCAATTCTTGTTTTTCTAAATAGGTTTTCCAATCAATTTTTGGACTAAGTTTGGCTAAGTCTTCAACCTTATAAATATTGTAGAGTTTGGTTACATCACGATTTTGGACATTACTCCACTGTATTTTCGCGATCTGCGTTTCTAATTTTAAAATGGCTTGAGCATGTTGTGCAGCTTGAGTATCACCCGCCAATTTTAGCGTTTTCTCGATATAGCTTAAATATTGTGAACGTACCTTTTTAAATTTTGCATCATTTTTTAAGTAATAATCACGATCAGGCAAACCTAAACCACTTTGTCCCATCATTGCAATCATTTGTGTAGAGTTTTTCATGTCTTGATCAACACCAACATCAAACGGGCTGGTGACACCGATTCTTGAAAAATGTGCGGCTAATTGGGCAATATCTTTTTTATTTTTAAGGGCATCAACATTTTCGATTTCAGCTTGAATCGGTTGAATACCTAATGTTTCTATACGCTTTTCATCCATAAAATTAGCATATAGGGTCGCAACTTTTTGTTCAGAACTTCCATTAACCAACTGTTGTTTAGACAATTCATCGACGATATCGTGCAATTGTTTTAATGATTCTTCATGCAAAATATCAAATGTGCCCCAACGAGATTTATCTGCTGGAATTTCCGTATTTTTTATCCAGCCACCATTCACATGTTGATAAAAATCATCACTGCCTTTTACAGTTTGATCAAAATATTGATGGTCAATCCCCGATTTTTTCTGATCTTTTACAGTGGTAGGCGTCATTTGAACTGCTGTCGCTACTGTTTCTGCCCATAAAACTGTAGAGGACAACATCATTGCTGATACTAAAACATTTTTTACAAATTTGAGTTTCAAAAGCCTATCCTCAATTTTAATTTTAACGCTTGAATTTAAAAAGATAATACTAATCCCGAGCTCAACTTTTATGTGTAGCAAAAATGCAATGATTGCGTTAATTTTTTAATTTCGCTTAGCTTACCGATACATATGCTCGATAGAGTCATTGTCAGATAGGACTTACGAATATCTGTTCTAAAAACGCCCTGCTTTAAATACAAAAAATGATGTCATTAATCCAGTAAATTTAAAATATGTTTTAAACGTACATTTTCAGTATCTTGTTGATACACCGCATAAATCGGTGCAATACAAGTGGTATCTGCTTGTAATGCTTTATAAACGATCTGCTTATTCCAAAAATTGCGAATCGCTTCTGGAACAATAGATAAGCCAATCCCTGCAGCGATCAAATTTAAACTTGAGGTTAAGCGAGGTGCTTCTTGGACAATTCTTGGACTAAAACCCGCCTGATAACAACATGCCAAAATATTGTCAAATAAATCCTGCCCCGCCAAACGACGATATAGTACAAAGTCATAGGGTTCTAAATCCAACAGATGAATCACATCACCCTGTAAAGCTAAAGGATGATTACTCGGCAAAGCAACAATCAATGGCTCATCCAAGACATGTAAGCTTTTTAACCCCAAGTTTATCGGCGCGGGTTTACGTAAAAATACGATGTCATTTTTTTCATTAATAATTGAATCAATCAATGAACTACTGGCATCTTCTTCTAAATGAATGGATACAGCAGGAAAATTCTCACGGAAATTCCGTAACAATGCAGGTAAAAATGAATGCAAACCGACTGAATTGGTGAAACCGATATTGATCTGCCCTTCCAATCCTTTCGAGATATTCTGCACACGTTTAGGAATCGCTTGGGCATGTGCAAGGATCGTGACTGCTTCTTGATAGAGTGCTTTACCTGCTTCAGTTGCCTCGACTCCACGAGGTAATCGCTTTAATAATTGGGTATCTAATTCATCTTCCAGACTTTTGATTATGCGTGTTAATGGTGGTTGTTGCATATTCAAACGTACGGCTGCACGAGAAATATTACTTTCCTCAACCACAGCAACAAAAGCATTGAGTTTATGAATATCAATCATGTGGCTCCCTCCATATAAAAATGTATCAAGCGAATAATGCGTCATGTTGTAGAAAACAATTCAATACAACCATACTTTTTAGGTATGAATAACAGCAAAAATAGCATTTTTAATTATAACTCAACAAGCAGATAATCACATTCAATCCACTCAGCACAGCAAATTGAAGAGGTCTAAATGAATAGTGAAGCAATGCCAATGGAGCAAGCCATTGAAACACCGAATTGCAAAGCATTATTTTTAGGCTTTATGAAGCTTGGCTTAATGGGGTTCGGTGGTGTACTACCACTGGCTCATCGTTTAATTGTTGAAGATCAAAAATGGCTAACCGCTGAAAAATTTACAGACTTGCTTGGGGTCTGCCAAATTCTACCCGGCGGCAATATTGTCAATATGGCTGTCGCGATTGGTTATGATTTTGCTGGTGTTAAAGGTGCATTCAGTGCGGTATTCGGATTGATGTTGGCACCCACATTGATTGTGATTTCACTGTATCAAATGTATGTCAATTTCCAAGATATTGTCCTCGTTCGCCACATGATCCAAGGTTTAGCGGCTGCAGCAGCAGGTTTACTGTTTGCCACAGGCTTTAAAATGTTGAAACCAATCATGAAAAGTAAACTGACTTATTTCACCATCTTGCTGACCATTATTTTCATGTTGCTGATCAAACTGCCTTTGGCATTGACGTTGTTGATTTTAGTCACTGTGAATATGGCTGTTTTAGCCTTTAAACAACGTAGATTCACTCAGGAGTAAAACAAAATGTATGTCCTTATCGCACTCACTTTAGTTTTTACTCAATTGTCTTTACTGGCATTTGGCGGTGGTAATGCCATTTTGCCAGAAATGCAGCATCAAGTTGTTGTGGTTCATCAATGGATGACCGCTGAACAATTCAGTTCTATGTTTGCTATGGCACAGGCTGCGCCTGGTCCAAATATGGTGATTGTGCCTTTAGTCGGCTGGCATGTTGCAGGACCGATGGGATTGCTTGTTACATCTTTTGCCAAATTCGGACCTTCTTCAATTATCACTGTCTATGCACTGAAATTTTGGAATAATTTTAAAAGCCATCCATTACGTGCGAGATTTGAAAAAGCATTAAAGCCCACTACTGTAGGTTTAGTGCTTGTCAGTGCATGGATTATTGCTCAGGCATCTGCACAAAATATTTTACTGATTGCAATCGTTGTCCTGACTATAGTACTTAGTGTGTTTAAAAATGTTCATCCAGTTTGGTTAATGTTGATTGGTGCAGGAACAGGTGTACTGATTCTGTAGTCACGTTATTATTAGGTTTAACTGTCTTCAATTTAACTTGGAAATCTCGACTTCTTTAAAATGCAACGTTTATAAAACACATCGCGAATAAAACCCAAATCCCCTTTAAAGAGGATTTGGCGAATGAATTGAATGCAAATTACTGCTGGTTTTCTAGATCTCGTTCACGACAAGAAAGTTCATAATATTGTGCTTTTGGCAGTTGTTTCAGCTTGTAATAATAGTAGTCTGTACTGCTTCGATCCATTTCAGTCAATGAACATTGATTGGCTTTTGCAAATTGAGTTAATTGTTTTAAATCTGTATTTTTTGCGACAAGTGCTCCCCAACCCTCACTTACACAACACCCAGCGTATTGAGACATATACTCATCTGAAACCAAAACGACGCTTTGTCCCATAAAATTTAGGGGTTTCTTAAGTCGATAGACATCATTGTAATCATATCTAGAAACTTCTGCCTTTTTATTGATTAGTCCATCTTTGAACATTTTCTTAAAGCTTGGAAATTGTGAAGATGCCTCCCCCATTCCCCGATACACTGTTTGTTGCGTCGCAGCATGATTTACTGTTGCTGCAAGCACTAAACCAATACCCAAAAGATACTTTTTCATATTTTTCCTTTTTAATCCTGTATTCATCACTTTTAAAATAAGTCGGCGACTTCTTCCTGTTGTGGATTGAGCTTCAAGCGTTATTTTCTCAAGCTGAAAAGTCTTGCTTTAGAATAAGAAATTTACATATCTATTGATTACAACGTTCTGAATAAAATTAAGACTAAAGCCGTATAAATTCAACTTAAAACTGCAATCTGAGCATGTTATTTTACCTGAAAGGATAACTATTTTTTGAACAGCAGGTGAAAAAATGTCTAAAAAAATTTTGATGTTAGTCGGTGATTATGCTGAAGATTATGAAACCATGGTTCCTTTCCAATTCCTTACAGGCTTAGGTTATACAGTCCATGCGGTCTGCCCAGATAAGAAAAATGGTGACAGTATAGCCACGGCAATCCATGATTTTGAAGGTGAACAAACCTATAGTGAAAAACGTGGTCATAACTTTGCAATTAACTATGATTTTGACCAAGTTGATGTGCAAAATTATATCGGCTTGGTAATTCCTGGTGGTCGTGCGCCTGAGTATTTGCGAATGAATGCACGTGTTGTTGAAATTGTGCGTGAATTCGATACTGTAAAGAAACCGATTGCCGCAGTCTGTCATGGCGCACAACTACTGGCTGCTGCTGATGTATTAAAAGGTCGTCTATGTTCTGCCTACCCTGCTTGTGCCGCTGAAGTTAAACTGGCAGGTGGTCAATATGCAGATATAGCTGTTACTGAAGCCGTGACTGATGGTCATTTGGTGACTGCGCCTGCATGGCCTGCACATCCTGCTTGGTTAGCCCAATTTGTTAAAGTTCTTGGTGCTAACATCACTTTGTAAACATGAAAAGCTAGATTTTGCATACACATCAAAATCTAGCTTAATCTTGATCAATATTCTTTAGATTACATATAAATACATTAAATTGAACCTTTTTAATTTAAATTTCAGCCTCAGGTCTTCATTTATGTCATGATGAATGAATGAATTTTTAGTCAAACAACAGGTTAATTTAAAAAATGGAAATCATTGAATTACTTCAACCCGTTACATTAACGAAAGAAAATTTACGCCCGATCACCATTGAAGCAGGAACCTTATTAAAAGTCCTCATGGTCAATCCATCTTCTTATCTGGTTGGTGATGAATCGGGAACATCTTTTTTAATCAATTTTGATGAAGAAAATCTGCAATGGAAAAAAATTTAAAGCATTGATCAATGGTTTAAAAATGAATTGCACTATTTCATTCAAACTTGAAGTGTTAAATGGAAGCGTTCTAAGCACATGTATTCCAAATCCAGAATATAAGAACGTTTCCATGCAGTAGTTGCATAGATTGAGACCATTTACAGATTCATTTTTAAGCTAATGTTTTCTTGCTCAAAAACCTCTCTCACACATGCAAGTATGTTCGGCACATAACTACTTTGATCCATATTTCGAACTGATAGCGAAATTGGACTATAGGCTTCCAAATCTAAAATAGGCACATAAACTAAATTCTTCATCCCAATATCACTGGCACTTTCAGGAATCAAACAAATCCCCTCGCCTGATGCGACCAAGCCTAAAGCCATATGAATTTCACGCACTTCAACCATATTTTTGGGTACCAATCCCAGTTCAGTAAAAATCGACTGAATTAAGGTAGAGAAATTGGGTTTTTGAGTTGCGGGATAAGAGAAAATCGTTTCATGAGTAATTTGTGATAAATAAACACCTTGGTCGATATATTCAGCGAGATGATCATTTTTATGTACAGCCAATTTCAGCTTTTCTTCACGGAGTACAATGCGTTTAATCGCAGGATCACTAATTCTTAAACGACCAAAACCTAAGTCAATTTTACCTTGCTTTAATGCTTCAATTTGGTCTTTGGTCCCACATTCAATTAATTCCACTTCAATATCAGGATGACGTTGACGAAACAAGTAAATGATTTGGGGTAACAGCGCATATAAAAGTGAACTGACATAACCGATACGTACAATTTTATTGACTGCACTAATCCGTTTTGCCATAGATGCCGCTTGAGCAGTATGGGTTAAAATTTGTACTGCATGTTGATAAAAAAACTGCCCTGCTTCCGTTGTTCTTACAGGTCTCGAACCACGTTCAAATAATAGGATGCCCAGTTCTTGTTCAAGATTTTGAATCTGTCGGCTCAGGGGCGGTTGCGCAATACATAATTTTTCAGCCGCTTTGGTAATACTTTGCTCTTCAACCACAGTCACAAAGTAACGAAGATGTCTTAATTCCATTTTATCTATCTCGCACCAAAATATACTTTTTAAGTATCTAAAAATACCAAATCCAGCCTAGTTAAAGATATTACATTAATTTAGGGTATATAAATAGATTAATACTTAAGAAATTCGCAGTATGTATAAGTCCATAGAAACACTGTTAGTCGAGATCCCGACAATACGCCCTCATAAGATGGCGGTTGCGACGATGCAAACACAAACTTTGGTGCTGATTAAAATCACGACTGAAGATGGTTTTGTTGGCTGGGGTGAAGCAACCACAATAGGTGGTTTAGGTTATGGTGAAGAAAGTCCTGAAAGTGTTCAAACCAATATTGACACTTATTTTGCACCTTTACTCAAGACTTTGTCTGGATTGAATATTGCACAAACCATGCAAGTGATTCAGCGTAATATCAATGGTAACCGTTTTGCAAAATGTGCCATTCAAACTGCTTTATTGGATATTCAATCTCAACGTTTGGGAATTCCTGTCAGTGAATTATTAGGTGGGCGTTTACGCGACAGTATTTCAGTATTGTGGGTATTGGCTTCTGGCGATACCGAAAAAGATATTGCTGAAGCCAAGAAAATGATTACCGCAAAACGTCATAACATTTTCAAATTAAAAATTGGGTCGCGACCTTTAGAGCAAGATATTGAACATGTGTTGGCCATTAAACAAGCATTGGGCAGTGAGATTTCAATTCGAGTCGATGTCAACCGAGCATGGTCTGAATTAACCGCAATTAAAGGCATCAAAATGCTTCAAGATGGCGGGGTTGATTTGATCGAACAACCTTGTGCAATTCAAAATATTGATGCTATGCAACGCTTAACGCGAAAGTTTGATATTGCGATTATGGCAGATGAGTCCTTGATGGGACCACAAAGTGCTTATGAACTGGCGAAATGCAATGCAGCATCCGTTTTTGCAGTAAAAGTCGCTCAATCAGGTGGCTTAATTGAAGCATGTGAAGTTGGAAAGTTAGCCAATCTAGCGGGAATCGATCTCTATGGCGGCACCATGCTGGAAGGACCTGTAGGTACGATCGCCTCAGCCCATGTTTTTTCAACATTCAGTAACTTGGCTTATGGCACTGAACTATTTGGTCCATTGCTGCTCACAGAACAAATTTTAAAAAAACCACTTCAATATGAAAATTTTGAGCTGAAAATTCCGACAGCTTCTGGGTTAGGTATTGAACTGGATGAAGACAAAATTGACAAGCTACGTCGTAAATAATTCAAGGAGTTCCCATGCTTTACCAAGTCAGAATGGATGTAAATATCCCACTGGATATGCCTGCTGAAAAAGCCAATGAAATTAAAGCTGTTGAAAAGGCATATTCACAAGATTTACAACGACAAGGCAAGTGGCGTCATATTTGGCGCATTACAGGACAGTATTCAAACATCAGTATTTTTGATGTTGAGAGCAACGAAGAACTGCATAGCATTTTACAAGGTCTTCCACTGTACCCTTACATGAATATTGAAGTGATGGCTTTAAATCGTCATCCATCATCTGTGCGTGAAGATGACAGTTAAACTGTATTGATCATTTTTTTATCACCGTAATTAACAAGGACTGTGGTGAGCAATGGAGCAAGCAAAGCTGTTGGTTTAAATATTTCATCAATCAACCATGAGTAAGCAAAGCAAGCCACGTAACACCTTTCATACTTCAGGAGAATCAGTATGAACCGCCAAGAAATAGATAAATTAGTTCAACAAATGAATGTAGACACTGCAACAGGTGAAGTGAATCCACGTGTTCAGCAAATTGTCGTTCGTTTACTCGGAGATTTATTCCAAGCTATTGAAGACTTGGATATATCTCAAACTGAACTTTGGAAAGGTTTAGAATACTTTACCGATGCTGGTCAAGCCAACGAGCTTGGTCTGTTGGCAGCAGGATTAGGCTTAGAACACTATTTAGATTTACGTGCTGATGAAGCAGATGCGAAAGCTGGTATTACAGGCGGAACACCACGCACGATCGAAGGTCCATTATATGTTGCAGGTGCACCTGAATCCGTGGGCTTTGCCCGTATGGATGATGGTTCTGAATCAGATCATGTTGATACCCTGTTTATCGAGGGGAAAGTCACAGATGCAGATGGCAACATTATTGAAGGTGCCAAAGTTGAAGTTTGGCATGCCAATAGTCTAGGCAATTATTCTTTCTTTGATAAATCTCAATCTGATTTTAATTTACGTCGTAGTATTTTAACTGATGCCAATGGTCAGTATGTCGCGCAAACCACCATGCCCGTGGGTTATGGCTGTCCACCCGAAGGTACGACACAAGCGCTACTCAATTTGCTGGGACGTCATGGAAATCGCCCATCGCATGTTCACTATTTTGTCTCTGCACCAGGTTATCGCAAACTCACCACTCAATTTAATATTGAAGGTGACAAGTACCTATGGGATGACTTTGCATTTGCTACACGTGAAGGTTTAGTTGCTACTGCTGAAGATGTCACTGATGAAGCTGAACTTGCTCGTCGTGGTGTTAACAAACCATTCAAACACATTACTTTCAATGTTGAATTAGTAAAAGAAAAAGTAGATGCACCAACGACTGAAGTAGATCGTCGCCGTGCAAGTGCTTAATTAGAAATTTTTTATGCGTTAGGTCGTGAGATAACAGCGTTTATCTCATGACCTGTTTTAGATCGCTATGCATAAATATGTTCTGACTCATTTATGCATAGCAATTTGGAAACATAGACAAAGGTTAAGTCTTATGATTGATAAAAGTTCTTTATCCATGGTGGAAGTCCTATCAAAAATCAAGGATGGTTCAACCATTATGATTGGCGGCTTTGGAACGGCAGGACAACCCGCAGAACTAATTGATGGATTGATTGAGCTTGGCGTCAAAGACTTGGTCATTGTCAACAACAATGCAGGCAATGGCGATTATGGTTTGGCAAAACTCCTCAAATCAGGGGCTGTACGTAAGATCATCTGTTCATTCCCGCGCCAGTCTGATTCATGGGTATTTGATGAACTCTATCATGCAGGCAAGATTGAATTAGAACTTGTTCCTCAAGGAAACTTGGCATGCCGCATTCAAGCAGCGGGAATGGGTTTAGGGGCAGTATTCACACCAACAGGTTTTGGTACATTGCTTGCCGAAGGAAAAGAAACCCGCCATATCGACGGAAAAGACTATGTGCTTGAGTATCCAATCAAAGCTGATTTTGCTTTGATCAAAGCCCATCAAGGCGATCGTTGGGGCAATCTGGTCTATCGTAAATCTGCACGAAACTTTGGACCGATTATGGCGATGGCGGCGGATGTCACCATTGCACAGGTTTCTGAAATCGCAGAACTCGGTCAACTTGATCCTG
>NZ_AMFQ01000114.1:0-45693 GCF_000335555.1 Acinetobacter sp. WC-743
GATGAGCGCGAATATGAGAACCATCGATGAACAGCCATTCCATATCTGTATTCAGCGATAATAATTTAAATATAGTGAGTAACTTACCACTACTTGACCAGCGATTAAAACGTTTAAAAATAGAGTTGGGTTGTCCAAAGCAAGTGGGGATATCACGCCAAGGGCACCCAGTTCTAATCCTATAAAGAATCGCTTCAATAAAATTTCTTAAATTTGAGTTGAGATGAATGGATAAATTACGCAAAATAGCTTTCAACTTTTGCCAGTGTTGATCTGTTAACATGGTACGAGGCATAGCGAATAGTAGAATTGGGTTTGGCGATTTAATTTTACTACTTCGCTATTTTTTAATCTAAAAGTGTCAACACGCCCTAATAACAATCTTAAGCATTAACTAAATAATTATAAAAAATAGCTATAAAATTCAAAAAAATAATTAAAATATTCTTGTGCTATTTATGTGATATTTATCACATTTATAATCATTTAACTATTTTATTCAATTGATTAAATGAACAACAATTATTTCCTTTGCGCCAACCAAACTGTATGCCCCGTACAATTAGGGTCTTCTACGACCCTATTAATCACTTTAAAGCCGTAGCTATGGAATAATTGGCTATATTCTTCTGGCGATAAACTGGCATGATATAGAGGTTCTCCAAACAGATCTCCAATTTGCTCTCCAAATGTAGGTCCACTGGTAAACATTAAAACCGCCCCCTGTGTCGCAAAACGATCAAATCGTTGAAACATTGCCCTTTGCCACTCAGGTGATAAATGGAAAAAACTATCCCAAGCTAAAATCCCCTCAAACTTTTCAATCAGTTCAACTGTGCGCATATCTGCTTGAATCCAAGTACAGTTTGGAAACAAATCTTCAGGAAAATTCTCTCGCGCCATATCCAGCATTTCTTCTGAACTGTCTACACCCGTCACATTATGGCTTTGCTCAATCAAATAAGCCGCTATGGGTTGTCCTGAACCGCAACCTAAGTCCAGTATATTTGAGTGTTGTGGAAGTAATTTTAAAAACCGATCTAACCATACTTTCTCATATAAACAAGACCCTCTTAATGCAGTCCATGCATAGGCTTTATTGTTATAAATTTCAATAATATTATCTGCAAGATGAGTATGCTTTCCCATAACGCTTCTGTGCCCATTGCAAGCTTTTATTCTATCATCAGTATAAAGTTTTTATCCCAAATAAAATAATAAAACTTTAGCCTAAAAATCCATCAAAGCCACCACAAAACAAGCAATATCACGTATAATTCAGCCCGCTAGCTAACAGCCCGCTCAAGAGATTTTTGATATGACAACTATTATCAAACAAGATGACTTGATCACATCGGTCAAGGACGCGCTTCAGTTCATTTCGTACTATCATCCACAAGACTTTATCCAAGCGATGAGCCGTGCTTATGATCGTGAAGAGAACCAAGCTGCAAAGGATGCAATTGCACAAATCTTAATTAACTCACGTATGTGTGCAGAAGGTCATCGTCCAATCTGTCAAGATACTGGTATTGTTAACGTATTTGTTGACGTGGGCTTAGATGTTAAATTTGATTTAACCATGAGCTTAGATGATGCGATCAATGAAGGTGTACGCCAAGGTTATTTAGAAAACACCAACGTACTCCGTGCTTCAGTTTTAGCAGATCCAGCTTTTGGTCGTAAAAATACCAAAGACAATACACCTGCTGTAATTCACTACAAACTCGTTCCAGGCAATAAAGTCGATATTACTGTCGCAGCGAAAGGTGGTGGTTCAGAGAATAAATCTAAACTGGCAATGTTGAACCCTTCTGACTCGATCGTAGACTGGGTGCTTAAAACTGTACCAACGATGGGTGCAGGTTGGTGCCCTCCTGGTATGCTCGGTATCGGTATTGGTGGTACTGCTGAAAAAGCCATGATGCTTGCAAAAGAATCACTCATGGAAGAAATCAATATGGACGAATTACTTCGCCGCGGTCCACAGAACCAAATCGAAGAACTTCGTATTGAAATCTTTGAAAAAGTGAATGCTTTAGGTATTGGTGCTCAAGGTCTTGGTGGTTTGACGACTGTTCTTGATATTAAAATTAAAGACTATCCTTGTCATGCTGCTGGTAAACCAGTCGGTATGATTCCAAACTGCGCTGCAACTCGTCATGCTCATTTCCAATTAGACGGTTCAGGTATTGCACATATTCAAGCACCTTTACTTTCAGATTATCCTGAAGTGACTTGGGATACTTCAACATCTAAACGTGTTGATTTAGACAATATCACACAAGAAGAAATGAACTCGTGGCAACCGGGCGATACATTATTATTAAATGGTACCATCTATACAGGTCGTGATGCTGCGCATAAACGTATGGTGGATATGCTCAATAAAGGCGAACAGTTACCTGTAGATCTAAAAGGTAAATTCATTTACTACGTAGGACCTGTAGATCCTGTAGGTGATGAAGTTGTAGGTCCTGCTGGTCCAACAACAGCAACACGTATGGATAAGTTTACACGTCAAGTCCTTGAAGCAACTGGCTTGTTCGGTATGATCGGTAAAGCGGATCGTGGTCCTGCTGCTGTTGAAGCGATCAAAGACAATAAAGCAACTTATTTAATGGCTGTTGGTGGTGCTGCTTATTTAGTATCTAAAGCCATTCGTGAAGCTGAAGTTGTCGCATTTGCTGACCTAGGTATGGAAGCAATTTACAAATTCAAAGTACAAGATATGCCTGTATCCGTCGCTGTTGATGTAAATGGTACTTCTGTTCATGCAACTGCACCAAAAATTTGGCAAGCAAAAATTGGCAAAATTCCAGTTGTTGATGCTGCAAATTAATCTGCATAAAAGCTGAAATTAAGCTTGAGCATCACTTGAAAAGCACTCTATGATTAGGGTGCTTTTTATTTTTGAGTCAGGTCATGAACTTTATAAAATATATTATTTTTTCTGTATTATTGCTATTCTCGATCTCTATACAAAGCTTTGCCTTAAATACAGAAAGTGAATCCCTTGATCGACTCACACAGGGTATCATTGGCAATCAAATATGGCGTCTTCAAGCGAATGAAGACGCAAAGCGTATTTATCAAAATCAAGCAGAAAATTTAATTAAAAATGGGATAAGTACGATACAACTCACGGATAACGAAAAACAAATCATCCCAGAAATTGTCGCGGTTTATCAATCAATGACGAAAGATATTCTTCGAGATCCACAATTTATCAGTCAAACCAAGCAAATTATTTTAGAATCGTTAAGCCCTCAAGAAATTGAAGCACTTTATCAGCATGACACAACGCCAAGCCAAGCACTGTACACAAAACTTGCAAATGTTGACACGAAAATATTCATAGAAAGCAATGCTGCGATTCATAAAGCAATTAATGATCCTCAATTTATTCAGCAATATCGCAATAAAATTGGAGAAATTATTCAACAACTACATCGATTAGAGGATAATAAAGAAAGGAAAACTCATGAAAATTAAACAGTTCGCTTTAACTTTAAGTTTATGCTGTATGACAGTGTCAAGCTTTGCATCTCCAGCAACAGATAAAAGCGTAGACAAATTAATGCAACTTTCCAATATCACCGAGATATTCAAACAAAGTACTCGAGATATGCAGCCCTATTTTGATGAGCAAGCTGAAGATCTTGTTCGGCAAGTGACTGGCGCTCAGACACTCAACATTGATCAACAAAATGCGGCACTGCAAATTAGTGCTCTCTATAGCGATGTTCAACAAAAAATGATTACAGATCCTGAATATCTTGCTCTATTCAAATCACTTTTTAAAAAAACCTTTACTGAAGAAGAAATCCAAGCCAATATTGCGTTCCTCAGCACACCTTTAGGGCAATCGATCAATCAGAAAATGAATCTATTGATGACTGAAGTCATGCAAGAAACCACTAAATTCTCACAGAAGCAAATGCTTAAAGCAGAAAATCAAAAAGTGATTAAAGATAAAATGGAAGCCATTTTAAAACCTATACTGCAAACCCAATAAAGCTTTATATTGTTTTCGAATGTGGGTAACACCTTTGTCGTATAAATAACAACGTGATCCTATAGGTATATTATGAAATTATTACAACATTTAGTGCTGCTTGGCTCATGTCTAACTGCCAATTTTGCTTTTGCAGCACAAGCATCTGATCAACAAGTACAACAATTGTTAAAAGTGATGAACATTGATCAACTTTTACAAGAAACGATGCAACAGATCCGTCCTCAATTAGATCAGCAGGCTTATCAAATCATTAAAATGTCCGTAAACAAGGAACAATTAAGTCCACAAGAACAAATTGTTGCCAATGAATTGGCAGATAAAATGTATGCTCAAAGTCAGAAAACGGTGTCTTGGGAACAAATTAAACCACTTTATCTCAAAATTTATAAAGACGTTTTCAATGCGGAAGAAGTACAAGCACAAATCGACTTTTATTCGAGTGCTGTGGGGCAATCTATACTTAAAAAGTCTCCACAAATTGCTCAAGAAACGATGAAGATGATGAATACTCAACTTAGCAATATCCTTCAAAATACCGAACAAGATTTTAAAGAGATAAATAAGAAACTTGCTGAATTAAAAAAAGCGGCGAATACCCCTTAAACATTAAAAAAGAGAGCTTCGCTCTCTTTTTTAATCTGAATACTTAAAAGCTTACCAAGTCGTTGGATTCCAAAGCTTAAAGGGTTGCCCCAAGTGCACATCATCACTCACCTTATATGGGGCACCTTTAATTTTCTCTTGCGGTTTAATCACACGCCCATCCGCCGTCACCTCTGCCACAAAGTTCAACCCAGGTGTTTTAAGTTGCGTCATGGCAATTTCTTTTAAGCCCTGTCGGGTTGGCATTTGCATCAATGGTCCAACACGTAATAGCCCTGCCTCACCGTTTGGTCCACCACGGAATTTTTCTTCCTCATATTTGACAAAATATTGCCCACCCGCCTCTACTGAGAAATAGGCAACCTTAGGCTTTTGAAAATGAAAAACTGTTAAAGGGCGACTTAGACTTAATTTATAATCACCTTCAGCAAGTTCAATCCAATAGTAGTGATTGCTGATTAAACTCGGAATCCGCTTACCATTTAAAAAGAAATTGGTGGGAATGATTTCTTGTCTGTTCCAGCGACTATCTGGACGATAAAAATAAATCACAGCAGCTTGAGGATTCTGTGGCTTCACCAAATGAAAGTATTGACCGGGTTTTTGATTGACCCAAGAACCTACAGAAAAAGATTTCACTTTATATTGATCAAGCTTTTCATGAACCAATGATTGTTCTTTTTTAAAATCAATAGGATCTAAAGTCGAAACAACTTTGGTTGATTGCTGTTCTACAGATTGATGACTCTGACAAGCTGCTAATCCACAACTCATCAAAACAACGAGACCGATGTAACGCATGATTTTCCCTCACCGCGTATTTTTTATTTTCATTCTTAAGAAACAATATTCTGCACAGTGAGCTTAACATTACAATGACAATTTAAAAATAAAAAAACGTGTAAATAGTCAAGCTACTTACACGTTTCAGATAAGATGCAAAAGTAATATTGAGTAAAATCGAACATTTAAGCCGATTTACTGTCTAAAACTTTTAGATCTACTTTTTCAACTTCATTGCTTTCTTGCTTAGGTTGTCGTTCAGGTTTGAACTCAGGCACAGCTTTATCATTGATCACTGCTTCATTGATAATGACTGTACCAATATCAGAGCGACTTGGTAAATCATACATCGTCTCAAGTAGAACGTTTTCCAAAATAGAACGCAAACCACGCGCACCTGTATTACGCTCTAAAGCCTTTTTCGCAATTGCACGTAATGCCGAGTCTTCAAAGAGAAGATCAACATTTTCCATTTCAAATAAATATTGATATTGGCGTGTTAAAGCATTTTTAGGCTCAGTCAGAATCTGCATTAATGCTTCTTCATCAAGCTCTTCTAAAGTTGCGATCACAGGTAAACGACCAATAAACTCTGGAATTAAACCAAATTTCACTAAGTCAGCTGCTTCAACTTGACGGAATAATTCAGAAACTTTTTTAGTGTCATCCTTATTCTTCACATCCGCAGTAAAGCCAATTCCACCTTTCTCTTGACGTTGTTGTACCACTTTTTCAAGACCAGAGAATGCACCACCACAAATGAACAAGATATTTGCAGTATCAACCTGAATAAACTCTTGCTGTGGATGTTTACGTCCACCTTGAGGCGGAATGGACGCAACTGTACCCTCAATCATTTTTAACAATGCTTGTTGTACACCTTCACCAGAGACATCACGCGTAATTGATGGGTTTTCAGATTTACGGGTAATCTTGTCAATTTCGTCAATGTAGATAATGCCCTTTTGTGCCTTCTCTACATCGTAATCTGCTTTTTGCAACAGCTTTTGAATAATGTTTTCAACATCTTCACCAACATAACCAGCTTCAGTCAATGTTGTCGCGTCCGCCATTGCAAAAGGTACATCAAGTAAACGAGCTAAAGTTTGCGCAAGCAAGGTTTTACCTGAACCTGTTGGTCCGATCAGCAAAATATTACTTTTTGCAATTTCAACTGCATCTTTAGGTTTATGTCCAGTTTGAGAAACTTTCAAACGTTTGTAATGGTTATATACAGCCACTGAAAGCGTTTTCTTCGCAGTATCTTGACCAATCACATATTGATCCAATGCCGCACGAATTTCATGAGGCTTAGGCAATGGGCGTGATGCCCAATCGCCAGTTTCCACTTGCTGACTCGTTTGCACTAAGTCTAGACACACATCCACACATTCATTACAAATATATGCGTCCTCGCCTGCAATCAGCTTACCGACTTCAGACTGCGTTTTACCGCAAAATGAACAATGCTTTTGTCCTTGAGGAAGATCGGACATTTTCACTCCAAATTCTTAAATCATATCTATAAATGCTTAGTTTTGAGGTCGTTTACTTAATACCTGATCCACTAAACCATATTCTTTTGCTTGCTGCGCGGTCATGAAATTATCCCGATCTGTATCTTTGGCAACAGTTTCGTAATCCTGACCACTATGTTCAGCCATTAAACGGTTTAAACGTTCTTTGATAAATAGAATCTCACGTGCGTGGATTTCAATATCCGATGCCTGACCACGGAAACCACCTAGTGGTTGGTGAATCATTACACGAGCATTTTCCAAGCAATAACGTTTACCCTGCGCACCTGCATTCAATAAGAACGCACCCATTGATGCAGCCTGCCCCATACAATATGTCACCACATCAGGTTTAATAAATTGCATGGTATCGTAAATTGCCATACCTGCAGTAACAGAACCGCCTGGTGAATTGATATATAAATGGATATCTTTATCTGGGTTTTCAGCTTCTAAAAACAACATTTGTGCAACAATAAGATTTGCCATGTTGTCTTCAACTTCACCCGTTAAAAAAATCACACGTTCACGTAAAAGACGCGAAAAAATATCGAAAGAACGCTCACCACGTGAAGATTGTTCTACGACTACTGGCACTAAAGCGCTTTCAATTGATGGAACATACATACGTTATTTATTCCTGAATTTTTGTTACGTCACTCATGTTCACAATATGAGGGATAATTGCTGAAAATGCAAAATATTCCCAACTAAATATCCGATATTTTTTGCATAAGTATTGTGAACAGATTAACTAAGCCAATGTTTAAACTCATAAAAAAAGGCGCCAAAGCGCCTTTTTCAACATCAAACAACTTAGCCTTGTTGGCGTGCTTGTTGCTCTTTTAACAAATCTTGATAGCTTACAGCTTCGTCAGTCACTTTAGCGCTAGCCAAGATGTGGTCAACCACTTGATCTTCTAACACAACGCCTTCAATTTGAGCACGTTGTTGCTTGTCAGTTTTGAAATATTCAATCACTTCAGCTGGATCTTCATAAGAAGAAGCCATATCTTCAATATAAGCATCAACACGTGCTTGATCTACTTCAAGTTTAGCATCAGCCAATACTTTACTCACAAGTACGCCAAGCTTCACTGATTTCTCAGCTTGCTCTTTGAACAACTCATCTGGAAGCATGCTGCTGTCAAATGCTTTTGCACCTTGAGCACCAAACTGTTGAGTAAATTGTTGAATCATTTGTTGACGTTGACGGTCAATTTCTTGAGCCAACATAGATTCAGGAACTTCAACTTCGTTTGCAGCAACAAGTGCATCAAAAGTTGCACCTTTCACTTGGTTACGCAAACCATTTTTCACTTCACGTTCCATGTTTTTGCGAACGTCAGCTTTTAATTTTTCAACGCCTTCTTCTTCAGTTAAACCAAAGATTTTTAGGAATTCAGCATCAATTTCAGGTAGTTTTTGCTTTTCAACAAGTTTAACTGTGATTTTGAATTGCGCAGCTTTACCAGCCAAGTTTTCAGCTTGATAGTCTTCAGGGAAAGTAACATCAATTACTTTCTCTTCGCCTTTCTTCATACCAACGATACCGTCTTCGAAGCCAGGGATCATACGACCAGAACCTAAAACAAGTTTAAAGTCTTCAGCAGCACCGCCTTCAAACTTTTCACCGTCTACAGTACCTTCAAAGTCGAAAGTCACTTGCATGTCTTTCTTCGCCATGCCTTTAGTTTCAGTCCACTCAGCACGTTGCTTTTGAAGGTTTTCAAGCATTACGTCAACATCTTTGTCTGTAACTTCAGACGATTTACGAGATACTTCTAGACCATCAAATTTAACTTCAACTTCAGGATAAACTTCAACAGTTGCTTGATAAACTAAAGCATCATCTTTGTTTTCAACTTTGTCGATGTTTGGCATACCAACAGCATTGATTTTTTCTTGTTGAATTGCTTCAAATACGGTGTCACGAATAATATCGTTGACAACTTCTTGATAAATACCCGCGCCATATTCACGACGTACAACATTTACAGGCACTTTACCTTGACGGAAGCCGTTAATCTTCACAGTTTTAGCAGTGCGTTTCAAGCGAGCTTCAAACTGCTCGTTAATACGGCTCGTCGGTACAGATACATTTAAACGACGGGCAACGCCCGAAACCGCTTCAGAAGTTACTTGCATGGCTTCCTCGATAGAATTTAATAATTACAGTTTTTCAAAAAGTGCCACATTATATGACAACATTTGAATATATACAAAACACCTGTGTAAATCATTTTATTTCAATGATTGTTTTTATCTTTTATGCTGACTTTTTAAACAAAAAATTAAATCAATTCATTTCTCAGGATTAAATACATTTTGATGAATTTACCTAAATCTAAAATTTTATTTACACACGCTTCACTTTTTTTACATTTTGAAATATTTAACAAGTATAAAAAAAATTATTTCTTTCAATCCATAAAATCAAAAATAACAGCTAAATTTATTTATTTTTACTTCAAGTTTCTCTAATTCAATCGGCAAATACAATCACAAACTAATGCATAAAAAAATAAGAATTATTATTATTCGCATACAAATTTACACTACTCTTTGTGAGTTAAAGTATGTCATTTATCAAATCACGCAAAAAGATTGTTAGCACAGCAATCGCTTCATCACTTTCAGTTATTGCAACGTCAGCTATCGCTCAGGACGAAATCGCAAAACTACCAACAATTAAAGCACAAGCGACTGCAGAACAAAGTTTAAAAGTAGATCAGTCGGCTAATACAAAATTTGTTGCCCCACTTCTTGATACACCTAAGTCGGTATCAGTTATTTCAAAAAAACTTATTGAAGATACGCAAGTCACAACACTTGCCGATGCGCTTCGCACAGTTCCTGGGATTACTCTTGGTGCTGGTGAAGGCGGTAATCCAAATGGTGATCGTCCATTTATCCGTGGATATAACTCTGAAAGTTCAATGTATGTAGATGGGGTTCGTAATTCCACCTCACAAAACCGTGAAATGTTTGCTGTAGAGCAAGTTGAAGTAATCAAAGGTTCTGCATCATCATTGGGTGGTGCTGGCTCAGTCGGCGGTAGTGTCAATATGATTTCTAAAGTTGCTAAAAAAGGTGACTTTCTAGAAGGTTCTGTCGCTGGTGGTACAGACAATTACCAACGTATTACCCTAGATGGAAATAAAGATTTTGGTAATGGTATTGCTGCACGTGTTGCGGTAATGGGACATCACAACGAAAAAGCTGGGCAAGATAATGGCGCAGAATACAAACGTGCAGGGATCGCGCCTAGTATTACTTTCGGTTTAGATACTGCGACTCGTGCAACGTTAAGTTATTATTATTTAAAATCTGATGATACGCCTGATTCAGGTGTGCCGTATAATTATGATGCTTCTAAGAAAGCGACTGTTGGCAAGCCTGTCGATGTTAAGCAAGGCATTTATTATGGTTTGTTAGATCGCGATTTCCAAAAACAAGAAAACCAAATTGGTACCATTAAATTAGAACATGATTTAAACGATAACTTAACAATTACCAATACTGCCGTATATAACAAATCAACCAATGATTATCTTTGGACTCAACCCGATGATTCAAAAGGTAATGTATTAAATGACAAAGTCTGGCGTCGTATCAACTCACGTATTACTGATACGGATATTTTCACAGATCAACTTGCATTGACTGGTAAATTTAATACTGGTGCAATTAAACATAAGTTTAATGTTGGTGCAGAATATAGTGATCAAAAATCAGACAAAGGTAGCTATACAACCACTTATCCAGGTTATACAGGTACTACAACTGGTGGTTTCAACAGCGATTGTAAAATCAATGATGCATGGTGTACCTCTTTAACAAATCCTAATTCGAAAGAAGAATGGTTAGGTTCAGCAGTTGCTAATCGTAATACCACTACCACTACAACTAAAGTTACATCAGTTTATTTACTTGACAATATTGAATTTAATCCACAATGGCTACTTGACCTAGGTGTTCGTTGGGACAAATTTGACACTGAACAAGTGACGAATGCAACAGGCGCTAAACTAGAAAATAATAAAGACTTTTTTACTTACCAAGCTGGTTTGACATATAAACCTATGAAAAATGGTTCAATTTATGCAAGCTATGCAACATCAGCTAACCCAGTGGGGGTTGATGGTGGTGATGGTTCAGAAGCAATCGGTCAAGCTTACATGGATTTAAAACCAGAAGAAGCGCGTACATATGAGCTTGGTACAAAATGGGATTTCCTCGATGAACGCTTAAACTTGACTGCAGCAGTATTCCGTACTGAAAAACAAAATACCCGTATTCAATTAGATGCTGGCACCTATACCAATGGTGGTGAAAGTAAAGTTGATGGTATTGAGCTTACTGCAACAGGTAAAATCACGGACAAATGGGATATTACTGCGGGATATTCTTATCTAGACAGCGAAATGACAAACCCAGGACCATCGTGTACTCGTGCAGGTGTTTGTACCTTCCCTAACCCAGCCAAAGGCAAACAACTACCAAATGTACCTAAAAACAGCGCAACACTTTGGACAACATACCAAGTGCTTCCACAGTTAACTGTTGGTGCAGGTGCTTTAGCGATGGATAAAGTTTACGGCGATGCTGCCAATACTAAATTTGTTCCAGGCTATGTTCGCTACGATGCAATGGCACGTTATAACGTTAACAAAAATGTTGATCTACAATTAAATCTAAACAACCTTTCAGATAAACGTTATTTCACCAAAGCCTATGCATCACACTATGCAACAGAGGCTGAAGGTCGTAATGCAGTATTGTCGATCAACTTTAAATATTAATAGTTAATACTTTAAAAATTAAATTGAAATGGCTCCTTTTCATAGGGGGCCATTTTTTTCGTATAATTTAGCTTGTTATTCCTTCAATTAAAGATAAACCTCACTGTTATTAATTCTCACTAAAAAATTATCCTATAATTTCCAATAGTTATTTTTTACCAATCATTAAAAATACACTATATTTCAGCAATATGATCAAATTCAATCAATCATATCTTCTATAGCTTTCTTTAATTATATTGAATGAATTAAACAGTTTTTCCGTATGAATAATTATTTACACACATTGTTAATGAAAATAATTATCATTAGAATTCGCAATATTGATTACATACCTTAACAATTTCTCCATTATTGCGACATAAAAGTCTTTGCGCAGTAGTGGATAAGTTCAATATGATCTGCGATGGATGCAAAAATGGCTCGAAAGTATTCTGTAAAAAACAAAAAAGTGAAAACAGTTGCATTGGCAATTGCTTTACCCAATTTAGCGTTTGCTGCTGCTGAGGAAACTCCTACCCAACTTCCAACAATTCAGGCACGTGCAGAACAAAATGCATCCTATTTAGCACCTAAAACTTCCTCGACCAAACGGACAGAAACGGTTTTAGATACAGCTAAGACAATACAAGTGATCACTGAAAAAGCACTTAAAGATCAAGGTTTACTTTCATTGCAGCAGGCATTAGCAACGACCCCAGGTATAAGTTTCGGTGCGGGTGAAGGTGGTGGCGGTTATGGAGATAAAATCAATCTGCGCGGATACGACGCAACCTATAACACCACGGTTGATGGTTTACGAGATGCAGCGTTAACCAACCGTTCAGATTTATTCAACTATGAAGCTGTTGAAGTCATCAAAGGCGCAAACTCTGTTGAAAACGGCGTAGGTCAAATTAGTGGCGGTGTCAATTTAGTTTCAAAAACGCCTAAAAACCGTGATAGCAATGAAATCACATTGGGATTCGGTTCAGACAACTATAAACGCTTTACTGGTGATTTTAATAAAGTTGTAGATGAAGATTTAGCATTCCGCCTAAACGTTATGGGGCATCAAAACACTTATGCTGGTCGTGATGAAGAAATGAAGCGCTGGGGAATTGCCCCTTCGGTTACATTTGGCATAAGTGATACGACCAAAGCAACATTATCTTACCTTTATCAAAAAGATGAAAATGATCCACAATACGGTGTGCCTTACTATAATGGCAAACCGGTCAAAGGGATTTCAGATAAAAACAGCTATGGTTATCGCAATCTAGATCAACAAGATATTGAAAATCAAGTTGTCACATTCAAAGTAGAAAGCGAAATCAGCCCTAACGCAAAACTCAACTCAATCACCCGTTATAGTGATATTGAACAAAAAGCGACTGTATCTGCACCACAGGGTACCTTCTGCTTAGCAGATGGTACATCACCAACAGCGATTACAAATACAAATCAAACAGGTTATAAGAATTGTAGTGTGACTTCTGGTTCAACGACCATTACAGTACCAAATGGTTCTTATTATATTTCTGGTCCCCGTGGCTATTATCGAAATACCCACAATAAACAATTTGCCAATGACACCAATATCAATATGCAATTTAAAACAGGAATCATTGATCATGCTGTTGTCGCTGGTGTAGGTTTTAGTCGTGAAGACTATTCAATTACAACAGCTGGGTATTTATATAATTCAAATGGTTCATCTGCTGGTAGTTCCATTACAACGCCGCTTTACATGAATGTATATAATCCAGATAACTTTTGGCATGGTCCAACAAACTTCCGTAAAACAGGTGTAGCTGAAGGCTATTTAAATGTCTATTCCGCGTACTTGTTTGACACTTTAAAGTTCGGTGAACAATGGTTACTCAACCTTGGTGTACGTAATGACTATACTGACGGTCAATATCGTTCAGACACTGTTTCTACAACTACAGCAGCCGTAACTCGTGGTCAAAACTACAAACAGTCTGATAATTTAATTTCCTATAATGCTGGCTTAACGTTTAAGCCAACGCCTGCAACCAGTCTGTATTTGTCTTATGCCAATGCTCAAAAGCCTGTACAAAACACTGCAAGTGGTGGATGTTCTCAAACCATTACCAATAATGCAATCACAGCAAACTCTTGTAGTACTGATCCTGAAAATGCTGTTGCCTATGAAGTTGGTGCGAAGTGGCAAGCAAATCCTAACTTCTTAATTTCTGCCGCAGTATTCCGCAATGAACAGGATAAAGTCCGTGTAACCAATGATATACCGGGACAGCCTGATGCAAAATTAGATGGTAAAAACTATGTGCAGGGTGTTGAGTTTGGTTTAGCCGGTGAAATAACACCTAAATGGAACATCACAGCAAGTGCAGCCTATATGGAGGGTAAATATGATCAAACCAAAGTCAATGGTTCACCCAATATTGATTTTCAAAAAGGCGATAAGTTAGTCAATGTTCCGAAAGTTTCAGGTAGCTTATGGACCACTTATCAACTTAATGATCAATGGCAAGCTGGATACGGTTTAACCTATCAAGGTGAAATGTATTTAAGCACACGTTCAGCGACTAATAATCTAGTACAACAGGTCAAATCTGATGATTATTTGATTCATAATGCTTCTGTAACATACAACTATAACAAAGATTTAAGTTTCCAATTATTGGGGCAAAACTTAAGTGATGAAAAGTACTATACCCATATTCGTAACAATGGTTGGGCGATGCCAGGTGAAGGTCGTAAAGGTGTATTCAATATCAACTATAAATTCTAAGATGTAGACAAACTATGTTAAAATTCAGCGTCTGATTGATCAGGCGCTGTTTCTTTTTTGGGGAAGAAAATCATGATTTTACACATTCCAAATTTACTCAATATGGATGAATTAAATCATTGTCGTCAAACACTTTCTCAAGCGGAATGGATTGATGGAAAAGTCACTACAGGCTATCAATCCGCACATTTAAAAAATAATTTACAGCTTGCACAGGACTGCAACGAAGCTGTTGAGCTTGGTCAAATCATTCAACATGCAGCGAATTCAAATCCTCTTTTTTTTAGTGCTGCCCTTCCAAAAACTTTTTTGCCCCCCCTGTTCAATTGCTATCAACACGGTGGAAACTTTGGCATGCATGTCGATAATGCGATTCGTCACCATCCTCAGTTAAATCAGTATCTAAGAACCGATGTATCTTGTACTGTTTTTCTGACCAATCTTGATGAATATGAAGGTGGAGAACTGGTTATTGAAGATACGTTCGGAACACAAGAAGTAAAACTCCCCGCAGGCGATGCGATTGTTTACCCTGCCACCAGCTTGCATCGTGTTAATCCTGTCACTGAAGGCGCTCGCATTGCCTCTTTCTTCTGGGTACAAAGTTTTGTTTCTTCGGATGCTCAACGGCGAATGTTGTTTGATCTTGATCAAAATATTCAAAAATTGACAATAGAACTTTCTGCAACACATGAGCAAGTAATTAGTCTAACTGGGATTTATCACAATCTATTGCGCGAATGGAGTGATTTATAAATTTAATTCACAGGTTATTTATACAGTAATTGATCAACCCTTTTGTGTAAATTTGGATAAATGAGAAATCATCCATGAATAAAAAAATCCTAAAACCTCTCACACAAATTCCCCCCCATTTACAGACTATTGCTGATTATGAAAAGCAGGCTGAACAGCATTTAGCTGAAAATACTTGGCACTACCTTCAAGGTGGGGCGATGGATGAACAAAGTGTCAGTGACAACTTAGAACAATTTAAAAAAATTCAACTCATCCCCAGATTACTGAATGACCTCACCCAAGGTTCAACGCAATGTAAAATTTTAGGCGAAGTATTCCCTCATCCGATATTTCTTGCACCCATTGGACATCAGCAATTGTTTCATCCAGACGGTGAGGCAGCAACAGCCCTAGCTGCTGAGGTCCTCGGAAGTAATATGCTACTGAGCACATTCACCAACACCGATATGCGTTTGATCAAGAAGGAAAATCCATTGAAGTGGTTTCAACTGTATTGGCAAGGAGATCGTGAAAAATCGTTGGCTTTGGTGCGTTTAGCAGAACAACAAAACTTTAAAGCAATTGTGATCACTGTGGACTCACCACATACAGGTATTCGTGATCGTGAACGTCGTGTGAATTTTCAATTGCCCGAAGGAATGCAACATCCACACACACCTACACATATTCCTCTGCCCGAAATCTCAGCAGATCAACATCCAGTTTTTCAGGGCTTAATGCAAATTGCACCGACATGGGCGGATATTGAGTTTATGATTGCTCAAACTTCTTTACCTGTGATTTTAAAAGGGGTTTTACATCCGCTTGATGCCCAAAAAGCTGTCGAAACTGGTGTAAAAGGACTGATCGTCTCCAATCATGGTGGACGTGTGCTCGATAGTGCCATTTCACCACTCAAAGCACTGAAACGAATTCGTAAGGTCGTACCGAATGACTTTCCCCTACTTTTAGATGGGGGGATTCGTCGTGGTACCGATGTTTTTAAAGCGTTGGCTTTAGGTGCAAATGCGGTGCTGATCGGGCGACCAGCAATCTACGGATTATCTGTTGCAGGTGCTTTAGGGGTTGCACATGTGCTTAAAATTTTAAAGGAAGAATTTGAAATTACCATGGCATTAATGGGAACAGCTCGCATAAATGAAATCAATCAAGAATATATTTTTCAAGATTAAGCCATTCAAAGGAATTTTTTCTCTCAACTGATATTTTTTATGCAAATTAAGGAAATTATTTCCAAGACAACTGTTTTAGAATTAATCTCAAGTTAAACCATTTGCAAGTCTTCAGTGTTTAAATTTATATCGTGATATCCACGTATAATTTTTTGAAATTTACAAGTATTTTCACCATAAAAATACTTGTAAATTGAACAGATAGACACAATCTATATCGGTAGTAAGTTGCCTTTACCCAAGAAGCGAGCAACGACAACTACACAAGGAGTTCCCTCATGATGTTGGCTGATCCAAGTAAAAAATACCGTCGCATGTACCAGCGTGTAGACTTGCCTGACCGTCAGTGGCCA
This sequence comes from Acinetobacter sp. WC-743, assembly GCF_000335555.1. Lineage (NCBI taxonomy): Bacteria > Pseudomonadati > Pseudomonadota > Gammaproteobacteria > Moraxellales > Moraxellaceae > Acinetobacter > Acinetobacter sp. WC-743. Next base: position 16,772 of record NZ_AMFQ01000114.1, read on the forward strand.
AACAACGAAATCAATAAAGCGCCTATTTGGATGAGTACCGACCTCCGTGATGGTAACCAAGCAATTTTTGAACCGATGAACATTGAACAGAAATTCAAAATGTTCCAAATGTTGGTCAAAATTGGCTTTAAACATATTGAAATTGGTTTTCCTTCAGCATCTCAGATTGATTTTGATTTCACACGCAAATTGATTGAGGAAGGTCATATTCCAGATGACGTCTATATCGAAGTTTTAGTACAAGCTCGTGATCACTTGATTGCACGTACCTTTGAATCATTGCAAGGCGCTAAACGTGCTATTGTTCATATCTATAACGCAAACTCGCCAACCTTCCGTAAGAAAGTGTTGAATGTCGATGTGAATGGTGCCAAACAATTGGCAATCAATGCTGCAACCAAAGTTAAAGAATATGCTGCAAAGCAGCCTGAAACCGAATTCATTTTTCAATACAGCCCAGAATGCTTTACTGCGACTGAATTAGAAGTCGCAAAAGATGTCTGTGATGCCGTAACCGAAATTTGGGAAGCAACTCCGGATAATAAAGTTATTTTAAACTTGCCTGCGACTGTGGAAGTATCTGGTCCTCATGTCTACGCAGATCAAATTGAATGGATGCATCGTAATTTAGCCCGTCGTGATGGAGTGATCATTTCTGTACACTGCCACAATGACCGTGGATGTGGTATTGCTGCATCTGAGTTGGCAATCATGGCAGGTGCTGATCGTGTTGAAGGTTGTGTATTTGGAAACGGCGAACGTACAGGTAATGTTGACGTGGCTGCAATTGCCTTGAATATGTATACCCAAGGCGTGGCTTGCGAATTAGATTTTTCTAATATTAATGAAATTATCGCCACTATTGAAGAATGTACAGGTTTACCAGTCCATCCACGACACCCATATGCAGGCGATTTAGTCTTTACTGCATTCTCTGGCTCACACCAAGATGCAATTAAAAAAGGCTTTGAGTTCCAAAAAGACGAAGAAATTTGGGATATGCCTTATTTACCAATCGACCCTAAAGACTTAGGTCGTGATTATGATGCGGTTATCCGAGTCAACTCACAGTCAGGTAAAGGTGGTATTGCATACTTATTAGAATCAAACTACAACGTTGTATTACCACGTCGCTTGCAAATTGAATTCTCGCAAATTGTTCAGCAAGTTGCCGATGAAGAAGGTGTCGAAGTTTCAGCGCAGCAAATCTGGACTTTGTTTAAAGACACTTATGTTTCTGCAAAAGATGCTCATTATTCAGCGAAAAACTACAGACTTTCAGACGAAAATGGCAATCAGGTCATTGAGCTTGAGGTAGTCGTGAATGGAGAAAGTCAGCGTTTACGTGGTGAAGGCAATGGTCCAATTTCAGCGATTTTAAATGCACTTCAATTACCAATTGATGTCTTGAACTATGAAGAACGTAGTATCAGCTCTGGTGCACATGCCAAAGCCTTGGCATTAATTGAACTTCAAGTTCAAGGCACAGGTAAGTCAGCATTTGGTGCTGGTGTACATGACAACATTGTGACCTCATCTATTGAGGCAATAATTGCAGCGACCAATCGTTTAATTGATCAAGGGGTACTCAGCACAGATCAAGTGATCGCAGCTGCTGTATAAGCTATATCAATTAAATGACTTTAGAAGGGATACCCCTGAGTGGTATCCTTTCTTTTATCTATTGATATTGATTGATATTACACATCATGACGCAGGGATAAGTTAAAAGTGCTTTGACCATTCATTTGATCTAAATGCGATTTGGATCAACTCAATATCGATCAGCAACTATTCACAATATATGTTTTTTGATATTGTCATTAATTGTGCAATAAAATTTGAGCAAAATTAAAGTATTGGCTGAATGATCATCATTTAAGGCATTAAAACCTAGTGGTTAAACCTAGACTAAAGTCATGTGCAGTTGAAAAATGACTTTCGTATCATTCGTTTATTCGCAATAATGATGATGTCGTTGTGAGTAACATCAATTTATTCTGCTACCTAAAATATTAAGGTGAATATTTCCAGTGTCTTTTCCAGCTGATTCAGTGGGGCTTGTGACTCCACAAAAGTTTGAATTCGAAGAACCTTTAGAACTTGAATGTGGTCGAGTGCTGCCACGCTATGAAATCATGGTGGAAACGTATGGTGAGTTGAATGCTGACAAATCAAATGCGATTCTCATTTGTCATGCACTTTCAGGACATCATCATGCTGCTGGTTACCATCATGATGACGATAAAAAAGCTGGCTGGTGGGATGCATGTATTGGACCTGGAAAAGCCATTGATACCTCAAAATTCTTTGTGGTCGCCTTAAATAATATTGGTGGTTGTAGTGGTTCAACAGGACCGACATCACCTAACCCTGAAAATGAAAATCGCCCATATGGTCCTGACTTTCCTTTAGTGACTGTGCGTGACTGGGTAAAAACTCAAGCACTTCTCTCTGATCGTTTAGGAATCCAAGTTTGGTATTCAATTATTGGTGGCTCATTGGGTGGCATGCAAGCTTTACAATGGTCTGTTGATTATCCTGACCGTTTACAGAAATGCGTCATTATTGCCAGTGCACCTAAACTTTCAGCACAAAACATTGCATTTAACGAAGTCGCTCGTCAGTCTATTTTGTCTGATCCTGATTTTCACAATGGTCGTTATCTGGAATTAGATAGTTACCCAAAGCGTGGCTTAATTTTGGCGCGTATGGTTGGACACATTACCTATCTTTCAGAAGAAGCCATGAAACAGAAATTTGGTCGTGATTTAAAATCTGGCAAATTTATGTATGGTTTTGATGTAGAGTTCCAAGTCGAAAGCTATTTACGTTATCAGGGTGAACAATTCAGTCGTAACTTTGATGCCAATACTTATTTGATCATGACCAAAGCCTTGGATTATTTTGATCCTTCACGTGAGTACCAACAATCTTTAACCAAAGCTTTGTCCAATACCAAATGTCGCTTTTTAGTGGTGTCATTTACCACGGATTGGCGTTTTAGCCCAGAACGCTCTCAAGAAATCGTCAATGCCTTGATTACCAATCAAAAACCAGTGAGCTACTTAGATATTGATGCTGAACAGGGGCATGATTCTTTTCTGTTCCCAATCCCATTGTACGTCAAATCCTTACGTGCATTTTTAGGTGGTACTGAACACCTCAATTCAACACCTAAGGAGGCTTTGTAATGCGTATTGACCAACAATTGGCTGAAAAATGGATCAATCCTGGTGCAAGTGTGCTCGATTTAGGTTGTGGCGATGGTGAATTATTGTCACAAATGAGCAAAAAACAGCAAATTCATGCTTATGGATTAGAAATTGATCAAGAAAAGATTGCAATTGCGGTCAGCAAAGGGTTAAATATTATACAACAAGACTTAAACCTCGGTTTGGGACGCTTTGCTGACCAGTCTTTTGACTACGTCGTAATGGCACAAGCTTTGCAAGCTGTAGATGCACCTGATGTGCTTCTGCGCGATATGGTGCGTGTGGGGAAACAAGCAATTATTACGTTTCCTAATTTTGCGTATTGGAAGACACGTTCATTCCTTGCGCTGAAAGGAAAGATGCCTGTTTCTGATGCCTTACCGTATATGTGGTACAATACACCTAATATCCACTTATGCACTTTTCGCGATTTTGAAGCCTTATGTGCTGAAAATCAGATTCAAATTATTGATCGACTCGCTGTAAATGGGAACCAACAAGGGAGCTTTTTAAGTAAAGCTGTCCCAAATTTGTTCGGCGAAGTCGCTATTTATCGAGTGAGCGCTCTATGAAGAAATTATTATTAGGCAGTACATTATTTTTTGGGCTGCTCAGTATTCAAGCCCATGCGGACTATGTACCGCAGCAACAACAATCTGTTTCAGCGATGGCAGCTCAGTATGCACATATGAATGTTTCAGATTTACAAAAAGCAGCGAAAGCTGGACAACCAGCAGCACAATTTTATTTAGCAACACATTTCCAAGCCGGTACTGGTGGTGTATCTAAAGATCTTAAACAAGCATTTACATGGTTTAAAGCGGCAGCTGACCAAGGTATTTCTGCGGCTCAGTTAAATGTAGGTCGTATGTATGCTGACGGTTTAGGTGTTGCTAAAAATGAAACATTTGCACGTCAATACTTTGAAAAGGCAGCAAGCCACGGCGACAACCGTGCGAGCTTTAACCTTGCAGTCATGGAAGAGCAAAAGAAAAACTATATGGGTGCGTACCAATGGTATGAACTTTCTACACGCGATGGCATGTTAGACAATAAAGTGATCAATATGTCTCAAAGTAAAAAAACGGCTTTGGCTGCGAACTTAACTCAAGATCAAATTCGTACAGCAACACAACGTGCAGATCAATGGATTCAAGCTCAATAAGCTTGAAAATATTTTAAAGCACCTTCGGGTGCTTTTTTTATGCAACAACGAGTAGTTACAAATGACACATATGGTTCAACTTTTTCATAACACACGAATTTTAATTATTCCTCAAAATGAGGCTACAACGTATTCATTGCACAATATCAATGACCTGTTGAGTTTGGCATTTGCTGAAAATATAGAGCTGATTGCATTGCCTGTAACATCTTTAGAAAAGTGCTTTTTTCAATTGGAAAATAGAATTGCAGGCGAATTCATCCAAAAATTTGTCTATTATAAAATCCGTTTAGCCTTTGTAGGAAATATTGAAAAATATACCCGTAACAGTAAGGCACTCACAGATTTTGTTTATGAATCAAATCATGGAAAGGCATGCTGGTTTATAGAAAACTATGCTGAATTGGAACATAAGCTCAAACAAGAATTAAAAAACTAGTTTAAGTGGATAACACTTCGTGCATAACAAGGCTCATTTCAATCAGCACTGATTGTCAGACTTTTAAATATTTCAATAGGAGTTCAACATAATGCAAGAAACGCTCGCTCAATTAATCCAATTTGAATGCCAATTACATCATTCTGAGCGACGGAACCATAAAATATTGGATCAGCGCTTGCACCCCGATTTCAAAGAAATCACTAAATCAGGTCGGATCATAAAAAAAAGCCAAATGCTTGAAGCACTTTTAAATGATCTGGACACAGATATGATTCATGCACAAGACTTCGAACTACAGCAAATCTCTGCTCATAGTGCTTTGTTGACTTACCTCAGCTATCAAGTCGATACCAATACTCAAGTAAAATACAATTCAGCTTTACGTGCTTCGATCTGGGTAATGAATGATCAGCAAGTATGGCAAATGATTTTTCATCAAGGTACGCTTTTGCATTTGTCCGCTGAGTCAGATTCTTCTATACATGGAAAAATATGAATAAGAAAAAATATTATGCTTCTCATCGTCAAATGCTTCCACTGGCAATTTTTACTGGTATTTTTGCCTGCCCATTTTGGTACGCTACCCTACTCCTCATTATTGAACTGTTTGAATTTAAGAATGGTGTTAAAAGTCTTTATTTAATTTTTGTCATTGCATTATTGGCAAGTTTTTCATATTTCTTGAGTCGAAAAGCAGTTTTACTATTTAAAAATCAATCCCCTATTCTGGTTTTGACTCAGGATAAAATCCGAACCATCGAATTCAAAGGCAGAGGTGTCATTAAGAAAGAAGTTTTGTTGCAGGATATTGCTCAAATAGAACTCAAAAAAACATTCTTGGATCGTCATTATTATTTACGCTTGATCATGAAAGACCAAAGTATCCAAAAACTCAATCTGAGCTCAGGGCTGATGCGTAATGATGACATCGTTGAGCTTAAGCAAGCGCTAGACCATTACATCCCTCCTCGCGCAAAACAGCGCTAATCATCAAATTTAGCCACATTTTAATTCACAGATTCAGTTAAAATAGCATCATTTTAACTTTCTGAGTTTGGATCATGTCATCTAAAGATTGGTTATCCCAAGGAACTCTGGTACTTGCCAGTAATAATAAAGGCAAAATTGCTGAGTTTGAAAAACTGTTTGCTGAATTGGCTTTACCTGTTGACGTGATTCCTCAAGGTCAGTTGAATATCGAAGATGCGATTGAAGATGGCTTAAGCTTTATTGAAAATGCAATTATCAAAGCGCGTCATGCAAGCCGTATTTCAGGTAAACCCGCAATTGCAGATGATTCTGGGATTTGTGTTCCTGTATTAGGTGGTGCGCCAGGAATTTACTCAGCACGTTATGCAGGTGAACACGGCGATGATGCAGCAAATAATGCAAAACTACTTGAAAACCTCAAGCCGTTGCGAAAAGAGAATCAGGTGATCGAAGCCATGTTTGTCTGCGTATTAGCATTAGTTGAGCATGCGGATGATCCTTTACCACAGATTTTCCAAGGTATCTGGCAAGGTGAGGTGCTAGAACAAGCCCGTGGTGAAAATGGTTTTGGTTATGATCCACTGTTCTGGTTACCAGAGTTGGGGATTTCTAGTGCAGAAATGAGCAAACAAGACAAAAATAAAATAAGTCATCGTGGTCAAGCGATGCAATTATTTAAAGCCAGTTTGAAATAAAAATTACCTTTGAAAATTCCTCCCCTACTTTAAAATGAGGGAGGAATAAAATTTATAGATGCACAAAGAAATCATGAGGCTTTTCAAAGCCTTCCAAATTAACAAAAATAAAGAATTAGAATGATAAAAAATGAATCAACACACCATATAAGACACATATCACACAACTGACTATTGTTCCTGAAGCAATATACTTTGCTGAAATACCCGTTCCTTGATAGTGCGTTTCTAAAGCCACAATATTGGCGGCTGGAGGTAAACAAAATAGTAAGAACATCACACCGATATAGTCATGAATCTGCGGAACTGGTAAAAAGAAATACGCCAAGCTACATAAGATCATCCCACAAAACAGTTTCAGTATTGCCAGTCGAGTACTGATCAATAAGTCGTCCACATGCACTTTGGTTTTTCTTAACCACATCCCCAATACACACATCCCCGTAAAGCTCATACTCCACTTAGAGGCGTTATATATCCAATCTACCCATTGCTGGGTTTGAAAGTGTTGCACCTCAAAACAACGTAAAAGTCCTGCAATGATTAAAGCAATCACGGGCGGTGATTGAAGCACTTTTTTAAACAGTAATACTTTAGATTGAGGCGCTGAGCTTACAGAGGTCACAGCCCATGAGTTGCCAAAAATCGAAACACCGATATAAAGCGGAATCATGGCCATACTATGCTCAGCACCAAAAATTGCTAAAGCGATTGGAAAGCCTAACCATGCCATATTGGTATAACTAAAACATAGGGATGCCAAACGATCTTTCGAGCGTTTTAAGTAAACAAAGAAAAGGATAAAGCATGAGAAAAAGGCAAATAGAATTAAAGCAATACTGCCCGATTTATAAAAAACCATATTGTAGATGATGACAATCGGGATAAAGACACGTGCCAGCAATAAAGACATCATCGTCTTTAAATTCATTGAAAATTTGCTATTCGCCAGTATTAACCCACAAATAAATGACAGAACTGGAAATAACAAAGCCACAATATACCCCTTATTCTCAAATCATGATCATACTAGCACTTTCCAAAATCGATAGTGTTTAACATCGCAAAATATTTCAAAAATATTTTCTGTCTTTAAATTGAAATATTAATGTCACTTTTCTGTCACGGATAACTGTTGTTATAGCTCTAAATAAAATAGGAGTTAAAGCTATGGCTGGATTATCGATTTGGCACGTACTTATTTTTGCAATCGTGGTGATTTTACTATTTGGTACATCGAAACTGAAGAATTTAGGTAAAGACGTTGGCGGTGCAGTAAAAGATTTTAAGAAATCAATCAAAGATGAAGAAGCGACCCAAGCTTCAATCACTGAAACTCGTACATTAGAGCATCAAACGACCAATACTGATGTGAACTCTACTGTAAAACACTAATCGGTGAGGCGTAGATCATGTTAGATGTTGGATTTTCAGAACTGTTAGTTTTCGGGATCATTGCGCTTTTGGTATTGGGACCCGATAAGCTTCCTGAAGCTGCTCGTTTTGCTGCCAAATGGTACAGTAAATTTAAACGGGCGATCACAAGTGTCCAAAATGATATCGATCGTGAGTTACGTCTTTCTGAGTTTAGAGAGCAGATGCAGCAAGAGATGCAGAAGATTCAAGAACTTGAACAAAAAATGCAAGCTCAGATGCAAGAGCTACAACAACAAAAAATCGCGATAGAACAAGAAACCCATGCTGAACAGCTAGGTCAAAAAAATCTTTTAGCAACATACCATTACCATAAACTAGATACTCAGGTTCCTTCTATTTATATGTTAAATCATGGGTTAAATCAGCAAAGTTGCATGATGCCAGCTCCACAAATTGTTCCCATCGAGATGGTCTCAGCACCACAACTTAAGGTAGCCGTATGACGGATTCACTCGCGCCTCAGGTACAAGACAGCGCATCGACAGAACGTCCCCCTTTAGATGCAATGCCGATTACACAACATCTCATGGTGTTGCGTAAGCATCTATTTAAAATTGTGGGTGCATTGATTCTGATCTTTTTTTGTTTATTGCCATTTGCCAATAAAACCTATATTGCTCTATCAGAACCATTAAGAAAGCAATTGCCTGCAACATCAACCATGATTGCAACGGATGTCACTGCAACATTTATGGCACCATTTAAGTTGAATTTTTTTATTGCACTGATGCTCGCTATGCCCTTTATTATTTATCAACTTTGGGCATTTATTAAACCAGCACTGTACGAAAAAGAAAAGAATCTAGCATTTCCACTCTTATTTGGCAGCATTATTCTGTTTTATTCGGGTATCGCATTTGCTTATTTCGTTGCTTTACCCTCAATTTTACACTTTTTCATCAGCGTCTCTCCTGAAACAGTTGCACCGATGACGGATATTAATAGCTATCTAAGTTTCTGCTTAAAGCTGTTCTTGGTCTTTGGTCTAACCTTTGAAATTCCAATTATTACTTTAGTTTTGATTCTTATTGGCTTCGTAACCACGAAGACATTGGCTGAAAAACGTCGTTTTATTGTGGTCGGCTGCTTCTTTGTCTCGATGTTTATTACTCCACCAGACGCAATATCAATGATTATGTTAGCCATTCCAATGTGGATGTTATTTGAGCTCGGCTTGTTACTCGGTAAAATGATCGAAAAGCGCAAAACTGCAGATGTCTAAATCATAAAAATAAGAAAATATTCAACACTCAAATGGCTTTTAAAAGCCATTTTTTTATTCTTAAAATTTCTCTGACCATCTCCCCCTCAACAATCAAAAGATATATCACCTAATTTTTATTCTTAATATTTAAAATAATTTGATTAAAACTCAGTGAATATTAATATTTTACACCGAATAAATTCTCACTATTAAATATAGATCATAAATTTAATGTATAAATTAACAACAAATTACTCAACATTTATCTTTTTGTGACAGTTCTATTACCTTCTTAAATTAATATTAAATTTAACCAATATTAAATATAAAAGTAAGAGAGTTTACATATTAGTTCGCTATGTTTTTAAGCTGAATCAAAATCACATTTCATCTAAAGTTAAAGCCATAGGGAATCTTATGACAGACCTCACGCCATATCATGAAGATCAAGAGTTAGATAACAATACTTCGAATAACATTCATTTCCGTGACATTTTAGAACAACGGATTTCTCGTCGTAGTTTAATTACCAAAACAGCCAGTGGTGCAGCTGCATTAGCTTTAGCATCTAGCTTGACAGGTTGTAATGATGACGATGACAACCATTCAAATACAGATAGTTCGGTAAAAAAACCAGAAAAACTCAGCTTTACACCTGTTGCAAAAAATCTGAATGATATCGTTACTGTTCCAGCAGGCTACGAAGCTACAGTGCTTTATGCACTCGGAGATCCACTGACACAAAACCTTGCTGAATGGGATGACAACAACGTTCCTTCAGGCGTGAGTTTCACTGCACGATCAGGGGATTGTCATGATGGGATGAGCTATTTTGGTTTAAATTCCAGTACAGCTAAATATGATGCAAAAGCATCAAATAGTGGTTTACTGGTAATGAACCATGAATATATTAACCAAACTTTTTTACATCCTAAAGGTGCAACAAGAGTCAATGGTCGTCGTCCAGAAGATGAAGTTATTCGTGAAATGAACGCACACGGCGTATCCATTATCGAATTAAAAAAAGATGCAACTTCTCAAAAAGTAGATATTGTTAAAAGTTCACCATTCAATCGCCGTATTACCGCATCTACAGTGATGGATTTTGCGGGCATTGTTGCAGGTTCAGATTTAATTAAAACCAAATATTCACCGTCGGCAAAGCAAACACGCGGTACGCATAACAACTGTGGTAATGGTTATACACCATGGGGAACCTACCTCACCACAGAAGAAAACTTCATTGGTTATTTTGTACGTAACAAAGGGGATGATACAAAGCGGACTGCTTCAGAAATCATTGCACTCAATCGCTATGGCTTAAAAGATGGTGCAAGTTCTCGTTATGGCTGGGAAACGGCAATTGGTGCAATCGAAAGTCAAGATTTATATGATCGTTGGAATTCGTCTATTACCGCAGAGACTGCTGACAAAGATTATCGTAATAGCGCCAATACTTTTGGTTGGATCGTAGAAATTGACCCATTTGATAGTCGTTCAAACCCAGTAAAACGGACATCATTAGGTCGTTTTGCGCATGAGGATTGTCGTGCCAGTCGTTTAATCGAAGGTGAAAATTTGACTTTCTATATGGGCGATGATTCACGTGGCGAATACATTTATAAATTCGTATCGGATGCCAAATGGGATGCCAAAGATGTCAATGGCGGTTATCGCGCTGGTGATAAATATATGAACAGTGGCAAACTTTATGTAGCTCAGTTCAACAATGATGGTACGGGTAAATGGATTGAGTTGGCATATGGAAAAAATGGTTTAAATGATACCAATACGGTGTATCCATTTAAATCTCAAGCGGATGTCACAACATTTGCACGACTTGCTGGTGATGCCGTCAAAGCGACTAAAATGGATCGTCCAGAATGGGTTGCAGTAAATCCTGAAAATGGTGAGGTCTATGTCACGCTTACGAACAACTCAAATCGTGGTACAACACATGCTTTAGATGCCGCCAACCCAAGAAACTATAGTGATCCTGAAGGCGGTAAAGGCAACGTCAATGGTCATATTATCCGCTTCCATGAGAAAGATAATAAAACCACAGCAGAAAGCTTCACTTGGGATATTTATCTATTTGGTGCTGAAGCAAAAATGGCGAGCAACATTAACCTTTCTGCGTTGAATGATAATAATGATTTGTCTTCACCAGATGGCATGTGGTTTGACCCTCGTGGTGTTCTTTGGATTCAAACCGATGATGGTGCTTATACAGATACAACCAACTGTATGATGCTTGCCGCATTGCCAGGTAAAGTCGGTGATGGTGCAAAAGCAATTACCTCAGCGGGACAAGAAACCATTGTTGGCAAGCAAGTGACCGATGAGAATCTGCGTCGTTTCCTTACAGGTCCGAAACAATGTGAAATTACGGGTGTGACCATGACACCGGACTACAAAGCGATTTTCATCAATGTTCAACATCCTGGTGAAGACTCACCAAGCTTTGATAAACCTTCAAGTCACTGGCCTGCATCACAAAAGGATGCGAATAATAAAGTTGCTCGTCCACGTTCAGCAACTGTCGTGATCACACGCAAAGATGGTGGTGTGATTGCAGGTTAAATAAGTATTATGCTTTTAAAGCCATGCAGATTTAGTTTTGCATGGCTTTTTATCTTTCAATATTACACTTGATTTCGACCAGTTCCCCCAAATGCTCACCTTGTTGCGTTTTTTCAATCCAGTCCAGCTCAGAGAGACCAATTCTTAAAAAATTTGAACAACGTGTGCCATAGACTGGACTTTGTATAAATGTTGAAGACAATAACGCTTCCATCTCTGCATTGATCCCTGTATTTGGAAGTAAATCTGGAATAACTTTGCGCTCATCCTGCAAAATATCCCAAACTGCATGCTGTAAATCTGATTCAAGAATAGAAGTGACTTGTAGCATAGGTAAAAATTCTTGGGTAAATCGTTTACGCAAATGCTTAGTTTTCTCCCAATCATCAGACATCAATCCATTGGAAACCACAAATACGCCTTGCGATAAAACTTGTGGGGCTTCACCACGATTACTCATATACACAGCTTGATCTTGATCACCTACAAATAGATTAAAACCCGCATAGTCTCGCTGCCGTTGTTCAAGTGCTTGGGCAAAACGGATAGGTGTTTGCTCAGATTTTAAAAAATTTTGAACCAAATCTCCGCGCGTGGTGGGATAAGTCTGTTTATCTGCTCCATCGCGATAATTGGTCACAATCGCCCATCGCCCCTGTGGAGTAACGCCCATCCATGTTCCACCCGACTGTAAATCTTGTCCTGCAATTATTCCGTGTTCTGACCACTGTTGTAATTGAGTACTCGGACGATGATAGAATTCATCGCGATTGGAGATCAAACATACAGGTAAGTCATCTAAAACCTGCCAAGCCAACGCCACAATACACATAAAGCACATTCCATAAAGTTTACACATTGAATGTACAACATTTTTAATATCTTTCAGCTAAAATCTGTGCAAAATAGAAAATCAAGGATTAGGAATGCTCACCTACCCGAATATTGACCCGGTTGCAATATCACTGGGTCCAGTCAAAGTTCATTGGTATGGACTCATGTACCTTTTGGCATTTTTATGTGCCTGGGGACTTGCCAACTACCGTGCCAAACAGCGCGATCACTGGAATGCCGAAATGGTTTCCGATCTAGTATTCTATGGTGCACTTGGTGTCGTCTTGGGTGGTCGTATTGGCTATGTCTTATTCTATGAGTTTGATAAATTCTTAGCAGACCCAATCTGGCTTTTTAAAGTTTGGACAGGCGGTATGAGTTTCCATGGTGGATTCCTTGGGGTAATGATTGCCATGCTGTTATGGTGTCATAAGTATAAAAAGACTTGGTTTGAAACACTTGATTTTATTGCACCTTGTGTACCAACAGGCTTAATGTTTGGTCGTATTGGTAATTTTATTGGTGGTGAATTGTATGGACGTCAAGTCTCTGATCCTAACTTTGCCTTAGGGATGATTTTTCCAACTGACCCATTGCATTTAGTTCGCCATCCTTCACAAATTTATCAAGCATTATGTGAAGGTTTATTGCTGTTCCTTATTCTTTGGTTCTACAGTGCCAAACCTCGTCCACGTTATGCAGTTTCTGCAATCTTCTTAATGGGTTATGGTTGTGCGCGTTTCTTTATGGAATTTTTCCGCGAACCAGATGCAGATCAGGGCTATATTTTGTTTGGTTGGATGACCAAAGGTCAAATCCTTTCATTCCCTATGATTCTTATAGGTCTATGGATGATTTGGTATGCATATCAAAAGAAAATCTTTGATTGGGGAACACAAAAAAACACTTAAGCATTTCTGTTTAAGTTTTAAAAGGTGAAGCGATGCTTCACCTTTTTTATGCTAAATTAGAAAGGTCCAATTTTAATGAAATTACTATGCTTGAATTTTGGTTTGATCCTAAAGTCTCAATCACCAAGAAATTAATTTTCTTCATCTTATCCGCAATAGTCAGTATTGGATTATATTGCTATCAACCTTTAACTATCGATAATATTTTGCTTTTTGCTGGCACAGGACTTATTTTTTTGATCTGTCGTTACTGTAAAATTCATTTTGCTGCGAAAAATCCAACTGGATTATTCTATCGTTTATTAACATGGATTCCCTTAGCTTTGCTCTTGGTCTTGATTTTCAAAAATATGAATCAGGGTGAAATTTTAATTCCAGGCGCACAAGGCATCGGCTTTATGGTTTTGGCAGTATGTATTTTTTCCCCGTTGTCGTTACTTAATAAAAATACACCACAGTAAGTATCTAAATAATGTTAGATTTTTGGTATTCCTCACGTTGTACACGTGAAATTAAATTAATCAGCTCAGTTTTGACCTGTGCAATCATTTATTATTGCGCTTCAATTGAAAAGTTAAGCCCTATTTTCACAGTCGTGTGCTTATTATTGGGCGTATTGATTCATATTTTGTTCCAATTGCGCTTAAAACTTTCCACAACACACCCATATGCTCAGGGATTTAAAATTCTTTTTTCTATTTTCCCAATTTTCGCTTTGTTGCTGATTTTGTTTTTATTGCCGCCATCACATAAATTATGGATATCAATTCAAGCGGTGGGTTTTACTGCATTGGGTCTATTTATTGTATCGATCTATCAAAATCGTGCTAAACGATTTGAATAAGCCTGATCAAATCAAAAATACCCAATAAAAAAGCAGAGGAATGATTTCAAACTTGCTTCTGTATTGGGTATTTTGAGAAAAGTGGGCGAATCAACTAAGCTTCAAGACGATAATATTCATATGTCACATTGGGATCTTTATAAACATCATAACTACGTTGTCTGAAATCAGAAACCCATTGTGTACCTGTAAAGCCGGCGATATGCCCATAGCGATGACGGCTTGTACTGTTGATGATATAAATATCACCTTCTTGCGGATTATCAAAATCTGGGCGGATTTGTTTATAACCAATTTCTGTCAGGGTTGAACCCCAATCTGATGCTGCTACAGGATGATCAGAAAAACGGGCACCTGCTGACTCTAATGCAATCCGCACATATCTTGCACAACGATGTGCTGTAGTGCTTCGTGACATGCTAACGAGTTTTTCGGTGAATTTACCAATATCGATTAAACTTTCTTTCTTGAACGCTTCAGTTTGATTTTTAAAATTTTCAAAGGCTTTGCTTTTTAGGTATTCTTCTGGTCGAAAATTATTATTTTGATTTTCCGATCGAATCTGAATATGAACCGTGGGATTCACGTATTCATTCATATTAACATTGTGGTCGTAAATCATGTACTGTCCTCAAACTGCCCTTTTGAATTGATTCAAACCACCTTGTTTAAACCAATAACAACTTTTCACAAGCCATGAATACTAATCAGCAAATCTTAAAATGTAGACTTAAAACATGTAAAAAAATATGTAAGTGTTAATAAATCTCATTTGTGTGCTTTCAACTTACTGAAACTTTTGAGATTAGCTTAAAAACAGGCAAGGATTGTTTGATCAAAAAATAAGCACAAATAATTTTATTAGCCGTATTGGTAAAACTTTTTCTTAATTTAATCAATATATTAAACTGTCAATTTGGTCACATTTTTTTGTTTTTTTATTGGTGCTAAAACTAAATCATTAACATCGCTATATATCTCAAAGCTGATGCAAAACATCAGCTTGTTCGCTCACCAAAAAATACTTAATAACAATCCCAATTGTAAACAACTTTAGAAAAATCTCTCTTGGCGAGATCGTCGGGGTGGATAAAGAAATTACCTACTCCCGAATCACCCCACATGATATCTACTTCACCTGCATCATCTGTATCAATTTGCAGTAATAGCACATAGTCTTGAATCGACTCATTGTATTCACGTGGATCAGTTTGAGTAAAAAATGGGTACCCACCTAAACGATGCCCACTCGCTGAAATGACTTCGGTATATTCATCACAGAACTCCTCCTCATCATCTCGGTCATAAGGGTCTGTCACTTTTTCAGCAAAATCAAAGTTATTCATATCGATATAACTTTCAGATTTCTCAAACTGAATCGCGGCTTGACCTGCAATCGGGCTATAAATATCATCTCCATCAAAACTTGGAAAATTTGTTTGCAAATTTGCAGAATCATGTTCAACGCTGTCATGAAAGATGACTTTAAAACCATCTTGCTTTTGCTGATCATCAAAATCCATTCCATATAAGTCATCATGTGGATTGATAAAAAATTGCAAAATCCCAGATTGGGGATAAATATTATTTTCTGGTAATTCAGCAAAATTGATTTGCGCCAATAATTGTAAATTTTCGCCTTCTGAGCTTTGCGGATATTGCTGCGCTAAAGGTAAATAAGGATGTCCGCCAACTTTACTCTGCCAAATTTCTAAATGCTCAGCAGGCAGTAATGATATTTCGATGCTGTCTTTTTTAGTTGCCGAAATTTGTTGTTTATACGCTTGTAAAGCTGCTGGAAGTTCATTCAAATTTATACTCATTTTCAAATTCTCTAAATATTCGATTAAAGTCACAAACAGAAAAATATTCTTTGTTAAAAACAAAGCCAGATTAGTATAAACTCTGAGACTATTCGAAAGTATTACGAATGGGTAATGGTGCGACATAATCTGTCATTTGCACCATCCCCCTTCCCAAATTGGAACTTCTATGAAAGCGTATTTAGACCTTCTACAACATATCCTAGACAATGGCGGTGACAAAGGTGATCGTACAGGTACAGGTACTCGTTCTGTATTCGGTCATCAAATGCGTTTTGACTTGTCTAAGGGCTTCCCTTTACTTACCACTAAAAAAGTTCATTTCCGCTCAATCGTGATTGAATTATTGTGGTTCTTAAAAGGTGACACCAATGTTCAATATCTAAAAGACAATAAAGTGTCGATTTGGGATGAATGGTCTACTGCGGAACAAACTGCCCGTTTTGGTCGTCCTGAAGGTGAACTTGGTCCTGTTTATGGTCATCAATGGCGTAATTTTGGGGCAACTCAAAAAGAAAATGGTTTATTTGAAAATGATGGTTTTGATCAGATCAGTTGGTTAATTAATGAAATTAAGACCAATCCAAACTCGCGTCGCTTAATTGTATCAGGTTGGAATCCAAAAGAAGCAGGCAAAGTTGCTTTACCGCCATGTCACACTTTATTTCAGTTCTTCGTTCAAGATGGAAAACTGTCTTGCCAACTGTATCAACGTAGTGCTGATGTCTTCTTGGGTGTTCCTTTCAATATTGCCAGTTATGCATTACTGACTCATATGATTGCACAAGTTTGTGGTCTAGGCGTAGGAGACTTTGTTTGGACTGGTGGTGATACACATTTATATGTGAACCATTTTGAACAGGCAAAATTACAATTGACCCGTGAACCTTTGCCATTATGTCAGCTTAAACTTAACCCTGCGATTCAAGATATTTTTGATTTCAAATTTGAAGA
Source organism: Acinetobacter sp. WC-743 (assembly GCF_000335555.1). Lineage (NCBI taxonomy): Bacteria > Pseudomonadati > Pseudomonadota > Gammaproteobacteria > Moraxellales > Moraxellaceae > Acinetobacter > Acinetobacter sp. WC-743. The sequence goes on from NZ_AMFQ01000114.1 coordinate 33,869, forward strand.
TATTGAAATTGTGGGTTATGAATCCCATGCTGCAATTAAAGCTCCAGTTGCTGTGTAATTTTTAATAATCCAATTTGTGATTTTGCTCCCTCTTTCAAGGAGGAAAATCATGGAATGGATGACGAAGTGGATTGAGTATGACATTTAAAAATTTTGAAATTGTTCATGTGGTTGCCATGGATCAACAACACTGCATTGGTAAAGCAAATGATCTTCCTTGGCATATCTCGGCAGACCTAAAACATTTCAAAGAAATTACCCAAGGTGGCGTGGTTGTCATGGGTCGTAAAACACTTGAATCAATGGGACGCGCACTACCAAAGCGTGTAAATTGGGTCATTACACGTGATTCAGATTGGCAGTTTGAGGGTGTAAAAACGGCCAACAGTATTGAATCTGCTTTGGAACAAGCCATTCCTGATGTTTTGGCTTCAGAAAAACCAACCAGCATCTTTATTATTGGTGGTGGTGAAATTTTCAAGCAAACGATTCATATTACAGATCGACTTGAACTGACTCATATTGATCTTGATGTTCAAGGTGATGCACATTATCCAGAAATTCCTCAAGAATTTAAGAAAGTCGCCAGCGAGTCACATGTTGACGACAAAACAGCTATTGCTTTTGAATTTGCAACATATAGAAAATAGCACTGAACTTTATTAATAAAAATAGCTGCTTATGGATAGCTTAAAAACGAAACCAATGCTACACAGATTAGGAATGGGTTTAATCCATTCCTTATTTAGCTTATTTGTTCTCATGACGAGTATTTGGTTTTGTCTTGCCATTTGGATTCAACAACCTTTAGGTCAAATCTTTAGCTATTTTATTATTATCCTATGGGCGATTTTTGCGCTGAGCATTCTTGGAATTTATTTCACCAAGAATCTATTTACTCGAAAAATTGACAGTTTGATTTATTTGGTTGCATTTCTTCTGAGCTTGGTTTGGTATTTTAATATCCCCGCTAAACAAGACCGTGAATGGAGTCCTGAAGTTTCCAGAATTTTTAGCTATGAAAAGCAAGGTCAACTGGTCACAATTCATAATGTTCGAAATTTCGATTGGCGCACAGCCGATCAATATGATGAGCGATGGGAAACACGAACGTATAATTTAGATGATATTACAGGTGTAAATATCATCACCTCATATTGGATGGGACCACAAATTGCGCATACCTTAGTGAGTTTTAATTTTTCAAATCAACGACCTTTAGTCTTCTCAATCGAAATTCGTAAAGAAAAAAATGAAAGTTTTTCTGCGATAGGTGGTTTCTTTAGACAGTTTGAGCTAAGCCTCATTGCCGCAGATGAAAAAGATATTGTCTATACACGAAGCAATATCCGAGGTGAACAAGTTTATTTTTTCCCTGTTCGATTACCAAAGGCTGAAAGCCAAGCATTATTTGAAGAATACTTATCTAAATCTGCAGATTTAGCCAAGCATCCAAAATGGTATAACACCCTAACCAGCAACTGCACAACTTTGGTTTTTGATATGGTTCAAGCTATTTCAGCTCAAAAACTTCCAACAGACTATCGTTTAATTGCTTCTGGATATTTACCCAATTATTTGTACGATCTAGGTGCTCTAAATCATCAGTGGTCTATGCATGAATGGTACGAAAAAGCCCATGTGAATCCAAGAACTGATGAATATGCACATTTTAAATATCAAAATAGTGCTAATTTTTCTAAGGTTCTCCGTTTAGGCTTACCAGAAGAATATGCGAAATAATATGTAACGGTGTTTAAATTAATCCAGTGATATACTTCATTTCTATTGATATAAAATTATGACAAGATTAAGGAGAACACTCATGTTCAAAGCCATTATTGCAGCGACACTAATAACATCAACACTTTTTGCAACTGGATGTACCTCAACACCAAGTAGTACCCAGCAAGCACAAAACCTCAGTTTATTACAAAATAAAAATTGGACCCTCACACATATTGGTGCAACAGAATATAAGGCTGACCCAAGCTCACGTAATGCTCCCAGCATTCAATTCGGTTCAGATTTACGTATAAGTGGCAGTGATGGCTGTAATCGCATCATGGGACAATATGGGTTAAAAGGACAACATATTACGATCGGGCAATTGGCTTCGACCAAAATGCTTTGTCCAAGCAGCATGCAAATCGCCACACAATATACCGAAGCTTTAAGCAAAGTTCAGGGCTATCAAGTCTACGACAAGACCTTAAAGTTAGTCGATCAACATGGTAATCGTGTTTTGCAGTTTACTACACCTTAAACTTTAAAAAACTAATAACATAGATTGGCTAAAAGTTTAAGCATTTAGGCTTTTAGCTTTTTTAGCTTCATCCAGCTTTAAATCAGTAATCAGTAAAAAATAAAGACAATAATTTTACTACACACGCAAACGAATAATTCGACTTAGAATAGTACTGATTTAAAATTGAGAATATTTAAATGAAAGTTGTTGGTCTGATCTTAATCTCTTGCCTATTTTTATCTGCATGTAGTTCAATGAATGTAAGACCCACTGTGGGCGTGAGTATGGGTACATCCGTAAAATAAAAAAAACAGCGCCGAAGCGCTGTTTTTTTATAATTAACTCAGACTATTAACTACGTTTATAAATGGTTTTGTTACAGTACCATTCGGTGTAGTTACTGTTATACGAATCTCATCACCAGGAGCACATTTTAAGCTCCGGACACTATATGTAACTCCCTTATTATCCTTTTGAGGAAAAGTATCAGGTAATAATAAATCCATAACACCAGGAACTGTAACCGCTCCACTTATAACTTCAGCTTCGCAAGCTAAATTATTATCTGTATTATCTTTTGCTGTAGCTGAAATAGTGGTACCAGAAGGCATTGGTACTGTTTTTAAACCGTTACCATACATTTGGAAAGAGAATACTCCAGGCAAAGCTTGAGTCATTGAACTATTAACACCACTCAAAGCAACAAAGGTAGGGGTTTCACTTGAGAAAGCAAAACGTAACTGTCTACGTAGCACCGCATCTAATTGATTATTACATGTACCTTCAATATTCGGCTGAGCTATTGTAGATGGAATACATGTTGCACCTGATGCACCACGCACATATTTAAACTCGCCTTCATCTTTCTGATTATTTTCATTATCATCTAAGAAGAAATCACCAATGTTTTGGGTCAATTTATCAATTCCAGCGGTATACATATTGTCATTATTGACATCTACATATTCTTTATCACCTTCAACAAAAGCCAGAACACTGACTCGACTATCGAACGGGCGAGGATTTTGCGTAGTTAAAGCAACACTACAAACACCATTAGTTGTTGCGCAATTTGGTGTAACACTACCACCTTCAGAAATAAAACTAATTACCGTTCCATCTGGGACAGGGTTACCTACTCGATCAGCCATTCGTGCAGTAATTGTTGAAGTATCACCATCACCGTCACCAGCTAATGCTACTTTACTTACTGACAAGCTCAAACCACTCTGTGTAACACGACCCGAAGCAACTGCTACTTCTTTTGAAAGCACAAAAATATTTGCATTACTTACTAATGTCGCTTTAATTTCGACTGGGCCAGGTAAGTTTCCTGGGTAAAGATTTACAACAACTTTACCTGATGCATCACTTTTTACTGTTTTTGGAATTCTATTACCATCAGTAACAAAGCTTAAATCACCTGGACCTTTAGTAAGTTCAATGTTGACATCTTGATTTGCTGCAGGTGTGCCATTCGCATAAACAGTAAATTCAACTCTTCCAGAAGATGCAGAGCCACTATTTCTTGTCACTAAATTTACTTTGCCAACTGTTGTATAGACTAAAGAATTTGCTGCAATTGCTGCAATTTGAACATTAATAGACTTAGAAACGGAAACATTACTGCCAGTAGCTGTAATCGTTTGCCCATCTTCACATAGTTTACCATTTGCATCTATAGCTTTGTATGTAACAGCAACATCACCTTGATTTGAAGAAACAACAGAATTATTGTCAAAAGTACCACAGCTTGTACTAAAGTTTACAGTGACATTATTTTGATTGTTCTTAGTCACCGAATCTTGTGTCTTAAGTGTTATTATCGTTGAGCCACCCGAATCAAGTGAAGTATTCGCTGCTACCATGTTCTCAAATAAAATATTTGCAGCTTGAAGAGAATAGTTATATGGCGTTGTTGTTGCTGTCAGATCTTTATGACTAACAGTTGCGGTAAGCTGATAGCTGCCTGTATCTGTACTATTTTCAGGCTTGACTGAAATACTGGCTTCCCCATCAGCATTGGTTAAAACTGCACCATTAGAGGTTCCAAATACTACGCCTGTACCTTGGAAAGTCACTAATGCCCCACTAATTCCAACACCACTGCCATTTGTAACTTTTACTTTCGCAGTAGCACCTGAAACAGTTATAGTATTTGTCGAAACAGAATTTGCATCTAATAAAGTAATCGAACTAATATTTACTGCAGAAATCGTTGTCCCACCGCCATTATTACCATTATTTGAGCCGCTATTATTACCATCATAATAACCACCACCACCGCCACAACTCGCTAACAAAATTGAAATTGCTATAGCACTTAACTTGCCAGTAACCTTCTTAGTGTCCATAATTTTACTCAACGTAAGAATCCCCAAAAAATTGTTGTAGATTATTTTGAATGCTATGTAACCATAGATATTTATATGTGTAAATATGCTATTTCAAAATGTTTTTTAATGTAATTTTTATTATTTAAAATCAGGTTTATACAATGTACGACATCATTATCATTGGTGCAGGAACAGCAGGCATCAGCGCATATAAAGAAGCAGTTAAATATACCTCCAACCTATTGATAATTAATAAAGGACCTTGGGATACTACCTGTGTTCGAGTCGGATGCATGCCAAGTAAAGTTTTAATCTCAACAGCCAATCGAATGCATGATATTCAACACGCAGATGAAGTTGCCTTAAGTGTTCAATCAGAAATTAATACAGATCGAGTGATGCAACATGTCCAAAATTTACGTGATCGCTTTGCACGAGCAACACTGAAAGATGTAGAAAGCTGGGAAGAGAAACATAAAATTGATGGTGAAGCTAAGTTTATAAATGCCCATACAGTTGAGGTCAATGGTCAGCAATATCAAGCAAAGTCATTTATTTTGGCTGTCGGTTCAACACCAACCTACGACAAAGATTGGAAAAAGAATATTGGGAATAAACTCATCACATCCGATGAAGTTTTTGAACTCAAAACGCTACCTAAATCAATTGCAGTAATTGGGAGTGGCGTAATTGCCATTGAATTAGCCCAAGCCATGCATCGTTTAGGCGTGAATACGACTATTTTTGCTAGAAGTAAAAAAGTTGGTGTATTGACCAGCCCAAGTTTACAAGCAATTGCGCAAACAACACTTTCAAAAGAGCTGGATATTAAATTCGAGATTTTACCCAACTCAATTGAAGACACAGAGCTTGGGGTTGCAGTTTCATTTATAGAAAATGATGAAACCAATACAATACAGGTAGATTATGTTTTAACGGCAACAGGTCGTAGTTCAAATTTATCAACTCTTGCGTTAGAAAATATAGATGCTTCATTTTCAGATTTAAAAAATCTACCTATTCATAAAAACTCAAAACAACTCGCTAATTTTCCAATATTTATTGTTGGAGATGCATTTACACAAACGCCATTACAACATGAAGCAGCGCATGAAGGGAGAAATGTTGTTTCAAGCTGTTTAAATTTCCCAAAAATTCAAGATTTAAATACGCTGGTACCGCTGGGTATTGTCTTCTGTAGCCCTGAAATGGGAATGGTCGGTCAAAATTATGCTGCACTGTCTAAATCAAATATAGAATTTATTACAGGATTCGTTTCTTATGAAAAACAAGGGCGAGCATTAGTTTTAGGAAAAAATAAAGGTGCAATTGAAGTTTATGTGGATAAAAAAACCAGAAAATTGCTCGGGGCTGAGCTTTTTGTTGAATCTGCAGAACATATGGCACATTTACTGTCTTGGATGATCGCTGAAGATCTCACTATCGATGAAATATTAAGCAAGCCTTTCTATCACCCAACGCTAGAAGAAGGCATAAGAACAGCTTTAAAACATGCAAGACGACAATTAAATTTGAGATAAAAAATTACTTTCAGTTAAAAGCTCTACCACAACGCAGAGCTTTTATTTCTCTTCTTAATTTTTTCTCATTTCTATCTTTTTCTTTCCTCCACGCATAAAAAAACACCCTCAACATTTTAGTTGAGGGTGTTTTAAGAATTAAAAGCTGGCGATGACTTACTCTCACATGGGTAACCCCACACTACCATCAGCGCTAAGAGGTTTCACTTCTGAGTTCGGGAAGGGATCAGGTGGTTCACTCTTGCTATTGTCGCCAGCAAACTGTTATGGACTTTTTCGGGTCTTATGGGTATGCCTTACTTTGTTCCAAATGAGTTTAACAGAAGAACATTTGAGTTGATTTTAACATAAAGCATAGCTTTATGTCTTGCGCTCGGACAAACATAATTAATGTTTGTTTATTCCTCGCTCATGTAACTAGCTTTACAACTAAATCAAGTTTCTTTGATCTTTTATGAATCAAATGATGCTTCATATACAACTGCTTGGGTGTTGTATAGTCAAGCCTCACGAGCAATTAGTATTGGTCAGCTTCATGCGTCACCGCACTTCCACATCCAACCTATCAACGTCGTAGTCTTCAACGGCTCTTTAGAGGACATAAAGTCCTAGGGAAATCTTATCTTGAGGTAGGCTTCCCGCTTAGATGCTTTCAGCGGTTATCCCTTCCGAACATAGCTACCCGGCGATGCGACTGGCGTCACAACCGGTACACCAGAGGTTCGTCCACTCTGGTCCTCTCGTACTAGGAGCAGATCCTCTCAAATTTCCAACGCCCACGGTAGATAGGGACCGAACTGTCTCACGACGTTCTAAACCCAGCTCGCGTACCTCTTTAAATGGCGAACAGCCATACCCTTGGGACCTGCTTCAGCCCCAGGATGAGATGAGCCGACATCGAGGTGCCAAACACCGCCGTCGATATGAACTCTTGGGCGGTATCAGCCTGTTATCCCCAGAGTACCTTTTATCCGTTGAGCGATGGCCCTTCCATACAGAACCACCGGATCACTAAGACCTACTTTCGTACCTGCTCGACTTGTGGGTCTCGCAGTTAAGCGCGCTTTTGCCTTTATACTCTACGCGTGATTTCCGACCACGCTGAGCGCACCTTCGTACTCCTCCGTTACTCTTTAGGAGGAGACCGCCCCAGTCAAACTACCCACCAGACATGGTCCTCGTCCCGGATAACGGGACAGAGTTAGAACCTCAATATTACCAGGGTGGTATTTCAAGGATGGCTCCATAGCAACTGGCGTCGCTACTTCTAAGCCTCCCACCTATCCTACACAAGTAAGATCAAAGTTCAATGTCAAGCTGCAGTAAAGGTTCACGGGGTCTTTCCGTCTAGCCGCGGGTACACCGCATCTTCACGGCGATTTCGATTTCACTGAGCCTCTGCTGGAGACAGCGCCCCCATCATTATGCCATTCGTGCAGGTCGGAACTTACCCGACAAGGAATTTCGCTACCTTAGGACCGTTATAGTTACGGCCGCCGTTTACTGGGGCTTCGATCAAGAGCTTCGCTTACGCTAACCCCATCAATTAACCTTCCAGCACCGGGCAGGCATCACACCCTATACGTCCACTTTCGTGTTTGCAGAGTGCTATGTTTTTAATAAACAGTTGCAGGGGCCTGGTTTCTGTGGCTGCCAATAGCTCAAGGAGCAAGTCCTATCACCGTCAGCAGCGTACCTTCTCCCGAAGTTACGGTACCATTTTGCCTAGTTCCTTCAGCAGAGTTCTCTCAAGCGCTTTGGTCTACTCGACCTGACCACCTGTGTCGGTTTCGGGTACGATTCCTGTGTAACTGAAGCTTAGAGACTTTTCCTGGAAGCATAGTATCAGCCACTTCACGAGTAAACTCGCTTGCTATCAGTTCTCAGCATAGAGCACCCCGGATTTGCCTAAGATGCATGCCTACAACCTTTCACCTGGACAACCAACGCCAGGCTGACTTAACTTTCTCCGTCCTCTCATCGCATTACACAGAAGTATTGGAATATTAACCAATTTCCCATCGACTACGCCTCTCGGCCTCGCCTTAGGGGTCGACTCACCCAGCCCCGATTAACGTTGGACTGGAACCCTTGGTCTTTCAGCGAACGGGTTTTTCACCCGTTTTGTCGTTACTCACGTCAGCATTCGCACTTCTGATACCTCCAGCATGCTTCTCAACACACCTTCATCGGCTTACAGAACGCTCCCCTACCACGTATACAATGTATACATCCGCAGCTTCGGCATATAGTTTTAGCCCCGTTACATCTTCCGCGCAGGCCGACTCGACTAGTGAGCTATTACGCTTTCTTTAAAGGGTGGCTGCTTCTAAGCCAACCTCCTAGCTGTCTATGCCTTCCCACATCGTTTCCCACTTAACTATAATTTTGGGGCCTTAGCTGGCGGTCTGGATTGTTTTCCTCTTGACTACGGACGTTAGCACCCGCAGTCTGTCTCCCGGATAGTACTCATAGGTATTCGGAGTTTGCATCGGTTTGGTAAGTCGGGATGACCCCCTAGCCGAAACAGTGCTCTACCCCCTATGGTATTCGTCCGAGGCGCTACCTAAATAGCTTTCGGGGAGAACCAGCTATCACCGAGTTTGATTAGCCTTTCACCCCTATCCACAAGTCATCCCCTGGCTTTTCAACGACAGTGGGTTCGGTCCTCCAGTTAGTGTTACCCAACCTTCAACCTGCTCATGGATAGATCACCCGGTTTCGGGTCTATACCCAGCAACTAAACGCCCTATTAAGACTCGATTTCTCTACGGCTCCCCTATACGGTTAACCTTGCTACTGAATATAAGTCGCTGACCCATTATACAAAAGGTACGCAGTCACCGAACAAGTCGGCTCCCACTGCTTGTATGCATGCGGTTTCAGGATCTATTTCACTCCCCTCACAGGGGTTCTTTTCGCCTTTCCCTCACGGTACTGGTTCACTATCGGTCAGTCAGGAGTATTTAGCCTTGGAGGATGGTCCCCCCATATTCAGACAAGGTTTCACGTGCCTCGCCCTACTCGTCATCATTATATGTGCACTTTCGTGTACGGGACTATCACCCTCTACGGTAGCACTTCCCAGAGCTTTCCGCTAATACACATATAACTTAATGGGCTGATCCCCGTTCGCTCGCCGCTACTGAGGGAATCTCAATTGATTTCTTTTCCTAAGGGTACTGAGATGTTTCACTTCCCCTCGTTCGCCTCGCATGACTATGTATTCATCATGCGATACCTACCTTATGGTAAGTGGGTTTCCCCATTCAGAAATCTCCGGATCACAGGATATTTGCCGCCTCCCCGAAGCTTATCGCAGGCTATTACGTCTTTCATCGCCTCTGACTGCCAAGGCATCCACCACATGCACTTAATTACTTGACTATACAACCCCAAACAGTCGTTAATCCCTACAAGGAGGATCAACAATGTGGATTTAACCACTTCTATTTGTTGCCTGTGAACTTAATCACTGTACAGCTTCAATTTAATTCATATACCAAAACGCTTGATTCAGTTTTATCGCTAGTTCTCATTTCATTCCGCTTTAACAATTGCTTGTTAAGCTTCATAAAACGAGTTAAACAATTATTTCAACTCAAATATATTCTGTTAATGATTCTCTACCGCCTCGTCAGCGAGTAGTTCACTGTGATAAATCACAGAAGTTAATAAACTCTATAAACTTCAGTTCATTAATTTCTATAATCAATCTTTTTTTAATCAGGTAACTGCGTAGTAGTGGTGGAGACTAGGAGAGTCGAACTCCTGACCTCCTGCGTGCAAAGCAGGCGCTCTACCAACTAAGCTAAGTCCCCAGCTTAAGATCTTAATATATCTGCTCTTCTGTGTTCAGTAGACTTGGTGGGTCTGACAAGACTTGAACTTGTGACCCCACGCTTATCAAGCGTGTGCTCTAACCAACTGAGCTACAGACCCTCAGATACATCAATGAAGAACAACTTGTTGTGGATTCTTACCAATCGTCAATCTTTCGTTAAGGAGGTGATCCAGCCGCAGGTTCCCCTACGGCTACCTTGTTACGACTTCACCCCAGTCATCGGCCACACCGTGGTAAGCGTCCTCCTTACGGTTAGACTACCTACTTCTGGTGCAACAAACTCCCATGGTGTGACGGGCGGTGTGTACAAGGCCCGGGAACGTATTCACCGCGGCATTCTGATCCGCGATTACTAGCGATTCCGACTTCATGGAGTCGAGTTGCAGACTCCAATCCGGACTACGATCGGCTTTTTGAGATTAGCATCCTATCGCTAGGTAGCAACCCTTTGTACCGACCATTGTAGCACGTGTGTAGCCCTGGTCGTAAGGGCCATGATGACTTGACGTCGTCCCCGCCTTCCTCCAGTTTGTCACTGGCAGTATCCTTAAAGTTCCCATCCGAAATGCTGGCAAGTAAGGAAAAGGGTTGCGCTCGTTGCGGGACTTAACCCAACATCTCACGACACGAGCTGACGACAGCCATGCAGCACCTGTATGTAAGTTCCCGAAGGCACCAATCCATCTCTGGAAAGTTCTTACTATGTCAAGACCAGGTAAGGTTCTTCGCGTTGCATCGAATTAAACCACATGCTCCACCGCTTGTGCGGGCCCCCGTCAATTCATTTGAGTTTTAGTCTTGCGACCGTACTCCCCAGGCGGTCTACTTATCGCGTTAGCTGCGCCACTAAAGTCTCAAAGACCCCAACGGCTAGTAGACATCGTTTACGGCATGGACTACCAGGGTATCTAATCCTGTTTGCTCCCCATGCTTTCGTACCTCAGCGTCAGTATTAGGCCAGATGGCTGCCTTCGCCATCGGTATTCCTCCAGATCTCTACGCATTTCACCGCTACACCTGGAATTCTACCATCCTCTCCCATACTCTAGCTCCCAGTATCGAATGCAATTCCCAAGTTAAGCTCGGGGATTTCACATCCGACTTAAAAAGCCGCCTACGCACGCTTTACGCCCAGTAAATCCGATTAACGCTCGCACCCTCTGTATTACCGCGGCTGCTGGCACAGAGTTAGCCGGTGCTTATTCTGCGAGTAACGTCCACTCATCTTGGGTATTAACCAAAAGAGCCTCCTCCTCGCTTAAAGTGCTTTACAACCATAAGGCCTTCTTCACACACGCGGCATGGCTGGATCAGGGTTCCCCCCATTGTCCAATATTCCCCACTGCTGCCTCCCGTAGGAGTCTGGGCCGTGTCTCAGTCCCAGTGTGGCGGATCATCCTCTCAGACCCGCTACAGATCGTCGCCTTGGTAGGCCTTTACCCCACCAACTAGCTAATCCGACTTAGGCTCATCTATTAACGCAAGGTCACAAGTGATCCCCTGCTTTCCCCCGTAGGGCGTATGCGGTATTAGCATCCCTTTCGAGATGTTGTCCCCCATTAATAGGCAGATTCCTAAGTATTACTCACCCGTCCGCCGCTAGGTCAATTACCGAAGCAATCTCCCCCGCTCGACTTGCATGTGTTAAGCCTGCCGCCAGCGTTCAATCTGAGCCATGATCAAACTCTTCAGTTAAAATCATTAGTGACTTAAGGTCACAATTCTGGCTCATCAATTACTGACAAATTCTCTCAAATAAACTTCGAGTAATTTAAACCAACAATCAATGATAATATTTCGATCAATCAATCAGTAAAAATCCACACAAGTTGTTCTTCATATTCTCTTAATGATCA
>NZ_AMFQ01000115.1:0-20097 GCF_000335555.1 Acinetobacter sp. WC-743
ATGATACAGTCAAACCGCCTGATTATTCATACAAGTGATTTGGATGGTTCATTTATTTTGTACTTTTTGAATCATTGATGGTCTTGCTATCGTGAGGCGACATGAATGTCGCCATGTTGAGCAGGGGTAAAGGATGTACCCCTCGCTCAACGAAAGATTTTTGTCACTTTTCATCTCTGAAAAGTGAGGCATCGCTTACGCAAAAGAATTTAAACTTTAGCACTAAAGCGTGGCAGTGCAAGCTTTAGATCATCAAACAATCTATTGATCGCCTTCATTTTATTGATCAAGAGAAATGAAGCTATATTGATGGTTGCGCTTACGGAGCTTCGCTCCTCATGCCAAAACAAGTATGGCGAACCCTTGCGGAGCTCCGCTCCTCATCCAAAATCGGATGAAAACCCAGAAAAAATCCACATAAATTTATTATCTTTCAATGATTTGAATATTTAATTGCATCGAATTCACGTTAATTTAATGTGGCTAAAAATCTGGCTTAGAGACGATTTCCACAAGCTGATTGGTAAACGGCTGTAAAAATGATAAATAACTTGCGTGTAGCGCCATACGATTTAAATCAGTATTGAAGGGTTCAGGATGATACAACTTATCTCGGATAATCGGATGTCCGATATACTGCATATGTACGCGTAATTGATGTGAGCGTCCTGTAATCGGAGTGAGTAATACTCGGCTGATATCTTTTTCAGCATCATAGCTTACTGATTCAAACAAAGTTTGTGCAGGCTTTCCCAATTCAAAATGCACAATCTGACGGGGACGATTCTCCCAATCAGTAATGAGTGGCACATCAACTTGACCATTACTATTGATTTCCCCTTGGACCAAAGCGATGTAATTCTTTTTGACTGTTCTTGCTTGAAACATTTTACTGGCTGCCACTTCAGCATCACGATGCTTAGCGAAAAGCAAAATGCCTGAAGTTGCCATATCCAGACGATGCGTGATTTTGGCATTTGGATATAGCGCTAATATTCGAAAGTAAGCACTGTCATGATGTTCAGCTAAACGTCCAGGAACAGATAACAAACCTGCAGGTTTATGAATGGCGACAAAATCATCATCTTCAAAAATAATTTCAAGTGGGTCTAAAGGTGGCTGATAAACAAAGCCATCATCAATGGGCATGTGGATTGTGTATTGATAAGAATTGCCGAAAAATAGCAATAGACTGAAAAGCTGTCAAGGGAACAACAAAGAGATTACTTTGCAAAAATAAAACTCCAATATCCAACGATATTGAAGTTTTATATCAAACTAACATCATTCAACCTAAAACAGCTCAAGCCTGAATATTTAAAACCAGCTGTCGTTTTTTCACCTGTTGCCCAACTTGCCCCACGACCTCTTCAACCACACCATCCACATCAGATTTAATCTGCTGTTGTATTTTCATTGCTTCTAAAATCAATAAAGTTTGCCCTTTAGAAACAGTATCTCCTGGATTGACAAGAATATTGATGATTGCACCATCCATTGGAGCACGGATTTTACCATCCCCAACAATATCTGTACTTTCTGGTGGTGCATAAGTAACATTTTCAACCGCAATATTGCCATTTACGGCATCTAAATATAATCGATTTCCATCTAAGACATAGTCGACTAAACGACGTACCGAATGTGTTTCATAAATCAGTTGTTGTGCATTTTGCTCAATCAAGTGGATGTCAAAGGTCTGTCCACAAATTTCAACACCCACTAAGTTTTGATCACGTTTTACCAGTACCTGTATATGCTGATCGTCATGTTTCAATTTCAACGGTAAAGATAAAGCAATCCCTGTATTCCAACTGCTTTGACTGGCAGCATTGGTGAATAGTGCTGCTGCGACAGCCAAATGCTCTAAAGCTAATGTTTGTGGATGTAGACTTGGATCCGTTTGAAAATGCTCTTGAATAAACGCCGTGTTGGTATCACCTTTAACAATGATCGGATGTCTAAGCAAATTTACCAAAAACTGTTTATTGCTGTTTACTCCCAAAAGAACACAGTCATCTACAGCACGCGCCAACAGCCGAATAGCATCTTGTCTGGTTTTACCATAGGCAATGACTTTCGCCACCATTGGATCATAAAAAGGACTAATTTCATCCTGCTCAAGCAAACCATGATCAATGCGTACATGAGGCAGCTCCGCAGCTTGCCAACGGTATATTCGCCCCGTTTGAGGTAAAAAATCCTGACGAGGATCTTCTGCATATAAACGAACTTCGATTGCATGTCCTGTTAAGCTCAACTCAGATTGCTGAAGTGGTAGGATTTCTCCATTGGCAACACGGAGTTGCCATTCCACGAGATCTAGTCCAGTAATCAACTCAGTTACAGGATGCTCAACTTGCAAACGTGTATTCATTTCCAAGAAGTAAAATTCACCCGATTGATCCAATAAAAATTCGACTGTTCCCGCGCCGACATAATTACAAGATTTTGCTGCGGCTACAGCAGCCTCTCCCATTTGTTGGCGTAAGCTTTCAGTCATGACTGGACAAGGTGCTTCCTCAACCACCTTTTGATGACGGCGTTGAATCGAACAATCACGTTCAAACAGATAGACATAATTGCCATGTGTATCGCCAAAAACCTGAATTTCAACATGACGAGGGGCAATCACCGCTTTTTCAAGAATGAGCTCACCTGAACCAAATGCATTTTCAGCTTCAGAACGTGCTGTTTTTAAGGCTTCGACAATATCGACTGATTGTTGAACCAGACGCATGCCTCGTCCACCGCCCCCTGCGGATGCTTTGACCATCAATGGATAGCCAATTTGATTGGCTTGCTGTTCTAAGTATTCAATATCTTGCTGATCACCTTCATAGCCAGGCACACAAGGCACACCTGCCTGAATCATGGCAATCTTTGAAAGTCGTTTACTTCCCATCAATTCAATCGCGGAAGCAGGCGGTCCGATAAAAGTAATCTTATTTTCAGCACACGCTGCGGCAAAGTCAGTATTTTCAGAAAGAAAACCATAACCGGGATGTACGGCATCTGCTCCTGTTTTTTGACATGCTTCGATAATATTCTCTATAGAAAGATAGGATGCTGAAACCTTTGACGCACCGATATAGACAGCTTCATCTGCAAGCTGTACATGCCGTGCATGACGATCTGCATCTGAATACACAGCGACTGTTTGATAGCCCATTGCTTTTGCTGTTTTCATTACGCGAACAGCAATTTCACCACGATTCGCCACCAATATTTTTGAAAATGCCATTCTCGTTTTTCCTATTTTTTATATTCTATTGTGTTGTTTATCTGGATGTTAGGGTCTGTTGACAATTCGTCTATGTTTGCGACTACGTGTGTTTTTTAGGCGATTCTAGGCACGAAATACGAAATTTAGTCATTCTAAATAAGTAGTTCGTAACAACGAATCGGCAAAAAACACACTAGTCCCGAAGGGTTGTGGCTAAAATTATCTCAGACTATGTTATGAAACTTGAAAATAGACTCGTTATTCTCTTCGTTTCATGCCTTGCCTGCTCAATTTTAATCTACAACGCAAGCCATTTATGAAATGTCAACAGCCCCTAATGATAAATCACTCATTTAAAATCAATCCTAATGTCTTGGCTATCTATCAAACCAATTCGGTTCTCGTTTTTGTATAAATGCCATAGTCCCTTCCATGCCTTCCTCTCCACCGACAGCCTGCGCAAATTGCTGTGCTGCATCATCCAAAAGTGCTGTTAAAGGCTCATTTAAGGTTCGATGCAATAATGCTTTGGTCATACGAGAGGCTTGTGGCGCAGTCCGTTTAATTTGCTGAATGGTTTCAACCAATAACACTTCCAATGCTTTTTCATTCTCAACGACTTCATGTACTACACCAACTTTCAATGCGGTGTGACCTTCAAAACGTGATCCCAACAGCGCCAAACGACGTGCTTGTGTTAAACCAATACGCTTGACTACAAAAGGTGCAATCTGCGCTGGAATCACACCTAAACCAGTTTCAGGTAAACCAAATTTGGCATCCGCAAGGCTGATTGCAATATCTGAAACGCAAGCCAAACCAAAACCACCACCCAACACTGCGCCTTCTAATACCGCAACTACAGTTTGTGGAGCTTGATCAACTTGTTGAATCATATGTCCAAATTGACGATTAAAATCGACATAGGGTTGATGAGAGCCTAGATTCATTGCCTCGCCACGTAGTTGTGCCATATCTTTAATGTCACCACCTGCACAAAAATGCCCACCTTTGCCACGTAAAATGACCGCACGAATTGATAAATCTTGTTCGATGACTTGGAATACTTGTTGAATCGCTTTAACCATATTCAAACTCATTGCATTACGACTGTCAGGTCGATTAAGCCATAAAGTTAAAATACTGCCCTCTTGCTCAAGTTCTATACTTGAATCAAATACCTGCGCTACTAGAGATGCTGAAAGTGTCATATCGATATTCTCCCTATTTATTTACGCTTAGACGGTAAAATATCCATCAGTTTACAAATAATACCGAGCATGATTTCATCAGCGCCTCCACCAATTGAGCCTAAACGCCCATCTCGATACAGTTGAGAAGCAGGGTTATCCCACATGAAGCCATTGCCACCCCAAAACTGTAAACAACTGTCAGCCACTTCACGGGTTAAACGCCCTGCTTTGAGTTTTGCCATAGACGCTATTTCAGTCGCATTACCACCATCAATATGAATTTCACATGCACGATAGGTTAAAGCACGTAAAGCCTCGACTTCTGTCATTAACTCTGCAAAACGAAAGTGTACATATTGGTTGTTGATCAAAGGTTGTCCAAATGTGCTACGTTCTTTGGTGTATTGAATGGTTTGCTGAATGACATTCTCTAAACCACCAATGGCATTGGCAGCCGCCCACATACGCTCTTCTTGAAATTGCATCATCTGCATCATAAAGCCCATGCCTTCAGCACCCACCAAGTAACGCTGTGGTACACGAACATTGTCAAAATAGACTTCTGCGGTGGTGGTTGAGCGCATGCCTAGCTTATTTAAAGGTTCTGAGAATGAGATGCCTGCGGATTTTGCAGGAACAATAATCATTGATTTGTTGACATGCGGTTTGTCATCAGAGGTGTTGGCAAGTAAGCAAAAGAAATCTGCTTGTAATGAGTTCGTAATCCACATTTTACTGCCATTGATGACATAATCATCACCGTCTTTTCTAGCAGTGGTTTTAATTGCCGCAACATCTGAACCCGCATGAACTTCTGATACTGCTATAGAGGCAACATAATCACCTGCGATTGCAGGAGTTAAAAATTCATCTCGTAATTCTTTGCTTCCAAAACGTGCCAAAGCAGGGGTTGCCATATCTGTTTGCACACCTATCGCCAAAGGTACGCCACCACAAGCTGCACGCCCAAGTTCTTCAGCCACCACAAGGTTATATGAATAATCTAAGCCCAACCCTCCATTTTCTTCAGGTTTACAAATTCCCAATAACCCTAAGTCAGACAGCTTTTTAAAAACATCATGAATTGGAAAACGCCCTTCGACCTCCCATGTCGGAATATATGGATTGAGTTCGGTCTCAACAAACTGGCGTGTGGTACGGCGTAATGCTTCATGTTCTGGTGTAAATTTCATTGTTTTTCCTTAATCTAATTTCTCCAACCTTTCTTTGATCAGGTGGGACATTCTTCCTTTTTAAAGGTGAGGTATGTTGAGTTCCACAATGGGGAATTTTTAAAGCCTTGACACTCCAAATCGTATTGGATTCAATTTTCGATGTTCAGCTTCGTAAATAGTTTCAAGCAAAAAAATCAATACTTTGCGTGTGTCTCTTGGATCAATAATTCCATCATCATGAAGCATTGCGGTATTGAATAAGGCGGTAGACTGTTGTTCTAATTTTGCGGCTGTACTTTGTTCCAAAAAGTCTAACATCTGTTCATTCGGCTCCATGCCTGAAGCTTTCTGTTTGCCTTCAGCCACAATCCGTAGCACCTTACCTGCTTGAGCAGAACCCATGACTGCCACATGTGAGTTTGGCCATGCAAAGATAAATTGTGGTGACAGTGGACGACCACACATGGCGTAATTTCCTGCGCCATATGACCCCGCAACAACAATTGAGATTTTTGGGACCGTCGTATTTGCTACTGCTTGGATCAACTTCGAACCATGTTTGATGATGCCATTTTGTTCTGCATCTGTTCCAACCATAAAACCTGTGGTGTTATGTAAAAACAGTAAAGGACGCTTGGTTTGCTCGCAGAGATGAATGAATTGAGCGGCTTTGGTTGCCCCTTGCGGAGTAATCGGTCCATTATTGGTAATAATACCAATGTGTAATCCACCAATTTTTGCCCAACCGCACACGGTCAATGCATCATATTCTTGCTTCACTTCGAAGAAATCAGAATCATCGACAATCCGTGCAATCACTTCCTTCATATCAAAAGGTTGTTTGGGATTTGCAGGAATAATGCCGAGCAATTCCTCAGCAGGGTAACGTGGCTCTTGATAATTTAAATTGAGTTTTTGCGTTTGCTCTTTCCAATTGAGATGTTCAAATACATCACGTGCAATACGAATTCCATCTGCATCATTTTCAGCCAAGAATTCAGCCGTTCCAGCAACCTGTGCATGCATTTCCGCACCACCAAGTTCTTCAGCAGTGGCAACCTCACCTGTAGCGGCCAAAAGCAAAGGAGGACCTGCAAGCAACATCTCGGTTTGTTTGCGCACAGCAATCACATAATCAGATAAGCCCGGTTGATATGCCCCACCTGCTGTTGCATTGCCATGTACTACTGAGACTTGGGGGAGACCTGCCGCAGAAAGTCGGGCTTGATTGGCAAAGGTCATTCCACCATAGGTAAATACTTCAGCCGCGTAGTTGAGATTTGCACCGCCACTTTCGGTCAGGGTCAGCATCGGTAATTTTTGTTCGAAAGCAATCGCTTGTAGGCGTAAGGTTTTTTGAACTCCCATCGGAGACATCGTCCCACCTTTGATCGCACTATTGCTTGCAGAAATCAGACAACGAACACCACTGACAAATCCAATCCCTGAAATAATGCCCCCTCCTGCATCAGATCCATCTTTATCATCATGCATGCCGTAGCCGACTAAACCACACAACTCAACAAAAGGGGAATCCACATCTAAGGCTAGACGAACACGCTCATGTGGTAAAATTTTGCCTTTTTTATCAAATTTAGCTTTGGCAGCATAAGACTTTTCAATATTCTTATTTTGAACTGCACGCACTTCAGCAATTTGATTCAATAATGCTTGTTTATTCTGTTCAAATTGCTCACTGCCAACTGCAATTTCGGATTGGAGAACAGTCATGTGTTTTCTCCTATTGTTGAGTTATTTGATGAATTGCCTAATTGTTCTTTGAGTACATCTGGAATAAAAGCACGATGGAAGCCATTGAATGATTCGCTATTCACAGCATCCGCCAATGGATACATGCGCGTCCCTAAAGAAGCTGCTCCATCGATACGGAGCGTAACTCCAGAAATAAAACCTGCCGCTTCTGAGAGCAAATAACAGATTGCTGAAGAAATTTCGGACTCTGTTCCCATCCGTTTGAGTGGCACATTACCTGCCAAGCTTGGAATAATAAATTTGGCAAAATCACCTGAATAATTATCCATTCCTGATGAAATAATCCATCCTGGTGCAACACAATTCACCCGAACACCTGAACGTCCCCATTCAACAGCCGCTGTTTTGGTCAAATTATCCACACCAGAACGGGCTGCACCTGAGTGTCCCATCCCTGGCATGCCTCCCCACATATCGGCTGCCATATTGACAATACTGCCACCATGTTTTGCCATCCACTGGTTATATGCTTCTTTCATTAAGTAGAAAGTGGCATGCAAGTTATTACGTACCACGGCATCAAATCCATTGGCTGAAATACCTTCTAAGTTTGAAGGGAATTGCCCACCTGCGTTATTCACCAGACCATCAAGTTTGCCAAATTTTTCAATCACTTCAGCAATCATGTCTTTGACTTGTTGTTCTTCACGGTTATCGCAAACGATCTGATGTACTTTCCCACCATCTTCAATGATTTCTTGACTCACTTTATTGAGCTTTTCAATTTTCCGCCCAGTAATAACAACTTGAGCACCTAAAGATGCCAACTCATGCGCAGTACAGCGACCAATACCAGAGCCACCACCTGTCACAATAATGACTTTATCTTGAAAAGCATCCGATCTAAATATTGAGTGATAATGCATTGTTTTATTTCCAATTTGTTTTCTTTTAGATTGCTTATTTCCTTAGCCTCTGCTTGGTCAAGGCAAAGAATTCCACCTTGCCAGAAACTTAGACGGGCTTTAAATGTGTAGGAATTTTGACAGGCATATCCAACAGTTGTTGTGCAAAAGCTTTGCCTTGCGGATCAATACGTAAACTGGCAACTCCACCGCCACCCAGTGCATTTTCCAGCATAAAATTCAGCGCATTCAATCCGGGGATTTCATAACGAATCACTTGAGATTTTTCTGGG
This sequence comes from Acinetobacter sp. WC-743, assembly GCF_000335555.1. Taxonomy (NCBI): domain Bacteria; kingdom Pseudomonadati; phylum Pseudomonadota; class Gammaproteobacteria; order Moraxellales; family Moraxellaceae; genus Acinetobacter; species Acinetobacter sp. WC-743. The sequence continues at coordinate 8,506 of NZ_AMFQ01000115.1, forward strand.
TCTAACACATGCTGCATATATGCTTTGACATTTTCTTCAGTCAAGTTGGCACGAATCCAAGGCAAATATTCAGCTTGACGTGCAATCACCCCAATATTGCTATGGTTACCCTTGTCTCCACTACGCGCATGAGCGATTTCAACCAAAGGAACCGTTATTTCCTGACCTGAGAATTGGGCAATGTCTCCAACAGGCAATACATCATAGGTCTGTTCATTTGAACCTGATGGAATTTCAACTTTATGGCGCTGTCCAGCAATATCTATTTCTATATTGAGTGTTGATTTGTCCACTAAGAATGAAAAGAGTTTGATCACGGGTGAGGCTTTAGGGCGACCACCAACGATGCCTGCCAGTGCAGGTGCCATTCCTGTAGATGCTTGTGCAATTTCCGAAGCAAAAAACAGACATGCTTCTTTAAACATATGTTTTACTGCAATTTTGACCACGACTTCACGGCTTTGAATAGGTTTTGCATTGCCCCCATAAGTACTTTCAGTGCCCAATATCTCAACAGACTTTTCAGAAAATGGCGGCACTGAACGTAAAGCTAAAACACGTTCGCATTTATTAAGGATCGCATCTGCAATCACCTGAGCTTTTTCTGGTGCTTCACGCCCTGCGATCAAAAAGCTTACCAACACCCGATATCCATCTGGGTAAGTTGCACTGACCTTATATTGCTGAGTGGGCGCTCGACCTTTTGCACCAATAACCAAAACCCGATCCTGTTCGAGTTGTTGTAATTTTACTTGGCTAAAATCCGCAGTGACATCGGGTAGTAAATAGGCTTGAGGATTACCGATTTCATAAACAATTTGTTCAGCAACTGTCGCAGTCGAAACCAGTCCCCCTGTACCTTTGGGTTTAGTTACAATGAATGAGGCATCGGATTTAACTTCAACAATCGGAAATCCCATATTGTCAAAACCTTGGACCAAACGCCAATCGGTGAAATTCCCCCCTGTGCATTGCGCACCACACTCAATGATATGACCAGCCAAAGCACCTTGGGCAAGTTTGTCATAATCATCAAAAGACCATTGATATTCATGCAATAAGGGTGCAAGTACGACAGCAGAGTCCACCACCCGTCCTGTAATCACAATATCTACGCCTTGATCAAGAGCATCGCAAATTGGAATTGCACCGAGATAGGCATTACAACTTGCAAGCTGATCGGGTAAGTTTTCTCCACTAAACATTTCTTGAATATTTTGTGCTTTTAAAGTGGTCTGTTGAGCGAGTAAGTCATCTCCCAATACCACAGCAATTTTTAAATTTAAGCCTTGAGCATCAATCACTTTTTGCAAAGCATCACGACAAGCCAAAGGATTCACACCACCTGCATTGCTGATCACTTTAATATTTTTATCGCTGATTTTTTTAAGTAATGGTGTCATCACGCGACTAACAAAGTCTAAAGCATAGCCATGCTCAGGATTGACCATCATCGCTTTTGCCATGATTGACATGGTGATTTCAGAAAGGTAATCAAACACAAGGTAATCAATGTCAGACATATGTACCAGTTGAAATGCGGCAGTATTGGTATCGCCCCAGAAACCTGAGGCACATCCAATTTTCACAATACGCTGATCGTCCATTTTCACACCTATCTTGTTTTGATTGTTCTGAATAAAATTTATGCATCAATTTACCAAGCAAGCGCTTGGTTTGTAAAGTGCAAAATGTTATCCTGAATTGGCAAATGTGTTAAAACGCATTTCAAACAATAAAAAAATGGCTTAACTTTATGGAAAAAAATGATCCGATGATCGCTAATTCAATCAATGATATTCAACCGATTGCCTGTTTTGATGACAGCCCTAGAGGTCGTTTATTGCTGGGTGCTGCTTACCTTTTTCACAAACAAGGTTATGCCAAAACAACTGTGCGTGAGTTAGCCAATTTTATTGGAATTCAATCAGGTAGCTTGTTTCATCATTTTAAAAGTAAGGATGATATTCTTGCCCATGTGATGCAACAGACCATTATTTATAATCATGCTCGTCTGTTGGATGCGATTAAAATATCAGATGATCCTGAGCAACAATTGAAACACTTAATTAAAGCTGAACTGATCTCTATTAGCGGCGATACAGGTTCAGCGATGGCTGTTCTGGTTTATGAATGGTTTGCTTTATCTAAACCAAGACAGGATGAGTTGCTTAAACTTCGCAATGCTTATGAAGATATTTGGCTGACTGTGATTGAAAAGCTACGTGAACTCAATAAAGTCCAACATGATGCTTTTATTTGGCGTCGCTTATTGGGAGGTGCAATTGCTTGGACAGTGACGTGGTATAAGCCCAACGGTAAAATGACAATGGATGAGTTGACTGAAACTGTTCTAAATATGGCTTTGAAATAAATATACTCACAGTATTATTTAATAATAGTTACAATTTATTTTATTTTTATTATTTGATAATATTTAATAACAATTATATTTAGTTAATTGAAAACTGAAAAACTAACACAAAATGGAAACAGAAAAAAAGCGTAAAGAAAAATTATCTATTTATCTTGCACGTGATGGGCAAAAAGAAGATTCTCATTTAATAAAACTTGAGAATACTCAATCACCTATTAGAATTGATTTACCAAACATTGATTCGGCAATTTTATATATAAAAAAATATTCACCAAAGATTACTCCTCCTTGGACAAAGTTATTTACTGATAATGGATTAGTTCCATCCTCTGAATTTGGTTTCAGTTCAAATGTTGGAGCTATCTTAATAATAAGAATGTTAGATTCAACTTTCATACTTACTTTCGGTACAGGTTTTCATCTTTTAAGATTAGAAGCTATTGAACGTGATTTTGGGCTCAAAGTTACATTAAACTCAGTAGATCCTGATAAGTTAAGAAGTTTAGATAAAGCAAGCTATGATTTAAATCCATTAAATTCGAGAACCCAAAGTACATTAGATGTAGATATTTTTAATCTACACTTAGATTCTGAAATGGAAATGCTATACGCGATTACAGGAGTATCGATAGTAAACGAATTCGGTAGTCAGGTAACGGGACGTGATGCTTTAACAATTGCAGTTGAAACAAACCTAGAAGATATTCCAAGAATTTTAAAAGAATCTATCAAACGTTACAAAATGAATTTACCTAATAAGTTCAGTTGGGTAGAAAATATTCATCGTGTTAGAGATTTAGATGAAATTGAAATTCTTGATCTTGAACTTGATGTTTATTTAAGTTCAAATAAACATGAAAACTTTTGGTTAGGAGAACCTGAAATAATTGATTGGGAAAACCAAATAGGTTATTCATTTGATATGCGTCAAAAAACACCACGATTTATTGTTTTGTCATTTAAAGATTTTTTAGAGTACTTAAATGATAATATTCCAACAGTAGAAATAATGAAAAATACAACTATTCACGTTAATAACAATGAATACCAATCTATAAAAAAATGGTCTGTATATCGTTGCTTATATGCTGAAATAAAATATGGTACAGATCAGTATATATTGAGAAATGGGATTTGGTATAAAGCACACTCAGATTTTGTAAATTCAGTAGATAGATATCTTGAAGAGTCTTTACATGACTATACCTTCAAATTTCCTGTATATAATCATGATAGAGAAGAAGAGTATAATACTCACGTATCCAAAACTGAACCCAATTTCTGCTTAATGGATAAAAATAATATCAAAATTGGTGGTTCATATGACAAACTTGAACACTGTGATCTAATTAGAAATGGCAGTGAATTCATTCATGTCAAATTATATCGAAGTTCAAGCACATTAAGCCATTTGTTTTCTCAAGGTTTTGTTGCAGCTGAAGCATTCGTAAAAGATAATTGGTATAGAGGGCAACTAAACCCAAAACTTCCTAAATCGATTCAATTAACTGATCCCCAAATTAAACCCGATGCTAGAAAGTATACTATTGTCTATGCTATAGCCACACAAAAAGTTATTCCCAACGAACTTCCTTTTTTTTCAAAAATTACATTAAAAAATGCCTTAAAAACATTGCTGGCTCTAGATTATAAAGTTTCGTTAGCAAAAATTGATGTTGATCCAATCTTGTTAAAGACAAAAAAATATAAATCAAAAACACGATAATAATCAAATTCCTAAAATAAAATAATCTGTTTATTTAAAGATATCAAAACCCCAACTGCTTACTGATCAAATCCTTCATGATTTCTTCTGCACCACCGCCAATCATATTAACCTTCACTTCACGGTAGATTCGCTCAGACTTCGTTCCACGCATAAAGCCCATTCCACCAAGCGTCTGTACCGCGGCATCTGCACAAAATTGCATGCATTGTGTTGCAACATTCTTCGACATACAAATCTGTGCGATTAAATCACTTCCCTGTAATTCAGCTTTACCCATACGATAAGCTGTATCTTCCAAAAGTGCACGCGTATAGGTTAAACGCGTTGCCATATCCACCAGTTTATGACGTACCACTTGATGATCAACCAAGCGTTTACCAAAAGTTTTTCGATCTTTAGACCACTGTAAAGCTTCTTCATAACATACCAACGCATAACCATATGCCATAGAAGCTAACCAAAAACGCTCCATATTAAAGTTTTTCATAATCACTTTAAAACCTGCGTTTTCTTCTCCTAGAAGATTTTCTACAGGTACTTTGACCTGATCAAAATGCAAATGGGCAGTATCTGAAGCCCACCACCCCATTTTCTTTAACGAAGATTTGCTAATACCTTCACTATGCGCATCCACCAATAGCATCGAAATTCCATTGGCACCTTTTATTTCTGGATTGGTTCTTACAGCAACGGTGTAATAGTCAGCTCGCATGCCTGAAGTAATAAAGGTTTTTTCTCCACTGAGCAGGTAAAAGTCACCATCTCGTATCGCTTTAGTTTGTAAGGCAGCAACATCTGAACCACCAGTAGGTTCAGTAATTGCCAGCGCAGAAATTTTCTCGCCTGCAATAATTTGTGGCATCACTTGGTCACGAATATGAGGCTGTGCAAAATAATGGATCTGAGGCGTTCCAATGGTATGAATCATCAGTGAGATATGTACCCCGCCTGAACCCGCTTTAGCTGTTTCAACTGCTGCAAGGAACACATGAAATGCATCTGCATCTGGTATTCCTCCATGATCTTCATCAAACCCTAAACCCAGTAGTCCTATGGATGCAGCTTTTTGATAAAGTTCTCGTGGAAAACTTCCCTCCTCATCCCATTCATTGACATAAGGGCTGATTTCTTTTTCCACAAACTTCTTCACACTGTCAGCAAATGCACGATGTTCAGCGGTGTAGTAAATCGGGTTATTTAAATGATCCATCTCTTGTTGTTCCCTGATTATTTTTATGACACTTTATTTTCCATACAATACTATCTTAACCAATTACTCAAATTCTAATAGCCCAATTGACGACTGGCGAGATCTTTCATGATTTCTTCTGCGCCTCCACCAATCATATTCACTTTAACATCACGATAAATACGTTCAGACTTCGTTCCACGCATAAACCCCATCCCCCCCAAAGTTTGTACAGCTGCGTCTGCACAAAATTGCATGGTCTGCGTTGCCACATTTTTTAGCATACAGATTTGAGCAATCAATTCATTACCCTGCATTTCAGGTTTTCCCAGACGATAAGCTGTATCTTCCAATAAAACCAGTGTGGTGGTAAGACGAGTCGCCATATCCACAAGTTTATGACGAACCACCTGATGGTCTAACAAACGCTTGCCAAAGGTTTTACGTTCTCGTGCCCATTCCAAGGCCTCCTCATAGCAAGTTAATGCAAAACCATAACTACTGGCAGCAAGAAAAAATCGTTCCATATTAAAGTTATTCATAATTACCAAAAACCCCATGTTTTCAGCACCTAATAAATGATGTGCTGGAACACGGACTTGGTCAAAATGTAAATGCGCAGTATCTGAAGCCCACCACCCCATTTTGTCCAATTTTGACTTGCTAATGCCTTTGCTATGCGCATCAATCAATAACATTGAAATACCATTTGGACCTTTGGCATCTACATCCGTACGTACAGCGACCGTATAGTAATCTGCACGAATGCCCGAAGTAATAAACGTTTTTTCTCCACTCACGATATAATCATCACCATCTCGTAGTGCTTTAGTTTTCAACGCCGCGACATCTGAGCCACCAGATGGTTCAGTGATGGCTAAAGCGGAGATTTTCTCACCTGCTAAAATCTGCGTCAGCACTGTCTCTTTAATTTCATCTGAAGCAAAATGATTGATCGGCGGTGCGCCAATTGAATGTGACAATAAAGAAGCGCACAAACCGCCTGAACCAGTTTTAGCAAGTTCAATGGAAGATAAAAGGACATGAAAAGCATCAGTTTCAGGTATTCCACCATAGCGTTCATCAAAACCTATGCCTAACAAGCCAATTTCAGCTGCTTTTTGATAAAGTTCTTTTGGAAATGTTTCAGCTTCTTCCCACTCATTGATATGTGGCATTAACTCCTTTTGAACAAACTTACGAACTGAGTCTGCAAAGGCAAAATGCTGATCTGTATAGTAAATTGGGTTATGTTTCATCTTGATGTGCTTCCCAGCATTATTTTTAAAAACTTATACTGACAGATTTTAAAGCATTTAAAGTTGCAGAAATGATCAATTTATAATTAAAAACATGTCAATTTTGCTGAAAACTCATGTATTAATTTCAGCTTCCATTTCAAAAATCCGTTACACTCTTAATAATTTCATTTTAATTTTTAGCTCTAGAAATAATGGCGACACTGAATCAATTTTTATCTCGTTTTAGCCCGGCAACTATTCAACGAAGCTTGAGTTATGTCAAAAAAATTGATCTTAAATCTCTAGAAATTTATCCTGACCGTGACAATTTAGTGATAGAGGCACAAGTTCAAGGGACCGACTATTATGAAACGGCAGTTATTTATAATCCGTTAAAAAATCAGATCGTCGATACCGACTGTAGTTGTCCTGTAGCCTATGATTGTAAACATGCGGCAGCATTAGCCCGTTATTTTTATGATCAAGAAATGTCGAATGCACTGAGTCGACAAAATTTAAACCATTCAGAGCAAACTTCAGCAACAGCCAATCAAACTGCACATGGCACAGCAAAAGCTTGGTTAAATCAATTTAAACAACAATTGGCTCAAATTCAGCCAGCCACAAAAAAAACACCGCATCAACTGGTATATATTTTTCAGGCCAAAAATAATTCGGCTCAACTGCAACTTTGCGTATACAAAGCTCGCCATAATAAAGATGGAAAAATTCGTGATACAGCACTGTATACCAGTTATGACAATGTGCTTAATGAACGCCTAAAAGTCAGTCCAGAAGAAAAGAAAATCTTTAGTCACCTCTATTTTTTTGCAAAGTTAAATTTCAATAATGCCCATTTTTATCCTTCATCATGGGATATTTCGGGTATTTATCAGGAACATCTTAAAACTGCAATTTTGAGTGGTGATTGTTATGGACTGGATGTACAAAGACCAGCATTAACTTGGTCTGAACAGAACTATAAAATCGAATTTAATTGGCAATCTAAACCTGAGCAACAAACTGAAAAATTAAAAGCACATTTTTTTGATGATCAACAATTAGAAATTACCGGTGAACATGCACAACATATTTATATTATTCATTCTCACCCTTTAAGCTATTTAGATTTGTTCAAAAACCAAGTGGGTGCGCTTGAATCTTCATATTCTAGTGAAATGATTGAAGAACTGCTGAACATGCCTCAGATGCCTGTTGAACTTATGCCTGAATTTCAACAAGCCATCCAACCTTATTCATGTTTTGAAGATTTTCCACAAGCTCAATCTACACAAAATGTAGATATCCTAACTGGCAAACCAACGCCAATTTTACGCTTTGGTACGCATCCACAATATGATCGCTTAGGTCATATGCACCACTATGCTTTTGCAGAAATCGAATTTGAATACCAAGCTGGAAGAATCAAAGCTGGTTTTCCAGATGAATGTTTTGTCAGTAACGTCCAACAAAAAACGGTACGACAACAACGTGATCTTGTCATAGAAAAACAATATATTGCGACCTTAATGGACGCTATTCCATCCCTACAATGGATCACCAAAATACCGAAAAGCAAGAGACCTGCGTTTGATAACATTACTGAAAAATCAATTATTTGTGCAGATCCTACTGCATGGATTGATCAACTGATTCCTGAAAATAAAATTGAACTTCTCGGTTGGAAAGTTGAGCACACTGCCGATAGCCAATTCAACTTACGCGCCACACAAAATTTGCAGTTATCTTTAACCGAATCTGAAAAAAAGCAAGATTGGTTTAATGTTGGCGCAACCATTCAAGATGTACATGGGCAAACTTATAATTTAATCGACTTATTGGGCTACGCCATTCAACATAATCCTCATCTCTTAGAAGATGATTATATTGCACAAATGAAGGATGAAAGTTTTCTCATTGTTCATTTAAGAGAAGCTCAGTCTCAATTGGCGTTAAAGGTTCAGGACATCAAACCTATTTTGATTTATCTGAAAGAAATTTTACGCCATCCAGAGTCTGCCTCATTAGACCAATACGATGCTGCACAATTTTTGGATTTACAACATCATTTGGGCATGCCGTGGCAAAGTAGCGAACGGTTACAAATATTTGCTGAGAAGTTGCAAAGTAGTTATCAACATCAAATTGCGACACCTGAAGGCTTTCAAGGAGAATTACGTCCTTATCAACAGCAAGGTTTAGCATGGTTACAGTTTTTACGTGAAACTGAACATGGCGGTATCCTCGCCGATGACATGGGCTTAGGTAAAACAGCTCAAACACTTGCGCATATACTGATAGAAAAACAAGCAGGGCGATTGAAACAACGCCCAGCCTTGATTATTGCACCCACATCTTTAATGCATAACTGGCGTAAAGAAGCTGAAAAATTCACCCCTGAATTAAAGGTTTTAGTCCTTCAAGGTCAAGATCGCTTGGAATATTTTCAAGATATTAACAATGCGGATGTGGTACTAAGTACCTACCCATTAATTGGTCGTGATGAAGAATTTTTATTGCCACACCAGTACCATTTACTGATTCTGGATGAAGCACAAAACATCAAAAATCCACGGGCTAAAGCATCTCAAGTAGTTCGTCAAATTAAGGCTAAACATCGTCTGTGTTTGACTGGAACACCGATGGAAAACCACTTAGGTGAATTATGGTCTTTATTCCATTTCCTTATGCCTGGTTTTCTTTATAGCCAAGAATTATTTAATAAAAAATATCGAAATCCTATTGAAAAGCATGCTGATATTCCAACAAAAGTTAAGCTTGTTTCACGTATTAAACCATTTATGTTGCGCCGCTTAAAAACAGAAGTTGCCAAAGAACTTCCAGAAAAGACCACAATTGAAGTCAATATTGACATGAATGAACAGCAATCTAAACTCTACGAGGCTGTTCGTGCAACAATGCAAAAGAATATCCGAGAACTCATTGCAGCCAAAGGTTTTCATCGTAGTCAAATCCAGATCTTGAGTGCCTTACTCAAACTTCGACAAGTATGTTGCCATCCTAGCCTTTTACAGCTTGATCAAATTAAAAATCAAAATGTCGAATCTGCTAAGTTGGATCATTTATTAGAAATGGTCCAAGGCATGGTTGAAGAAGGACGCAAGATTTTAATTTTTTCTCAATTCACAACCATGCTTCAACTCATTGAAGAACATTTAAAAGCATTAAATATTCGAAATGTAAAATTGACAGGACAAACCAAAAAACGTGATGAAGTGATTACTGCATTCCAATCAGGAGAAATTCCTGTTTTCCTGATCAGTTTAAAAGCGGGTGGCGTTGGACTAAACCTAACTGCTGCGGACACTGTAATTCACTTTGATCCATGGTGGAACCCTGCTGCTGAAGATCAAGCTTCAGATCGTGCATGGCGAATCGGTCAAGACAAACCTGTCTTTGTTTATAAACTGATTACCAACCAAAGTATCGAAGAAAAGATTTTAGCCTTACAGAAAAATAAAGCTGATCTTGCCAAATCTGTATTGAGTATTGATCATGAAAATGAAGTGAAATTGTCTGAAGATGATGTCATGAGCTTGTTGGATTGAAACTAAATACCTAGTTAAGCATTACTTTTTATCTAGCCAATGCTTTCATTCAGCATGGAATTTTGCATAATATCCACGAGTAAATGCTTATTTAAATTGTTAACAGCAATTTTCTAATCCGTTCAATGTAAGCATTTACCTACAACTTCTGCCGAACTTAGCGAATATACGGCTGCTTTAAATTCACCTATTCTATCGTTATCGGGAACAGGAAGTTTCCCAGACAAAACAACAATAACCAAGTGTCTGAGCATCAGGAACGTGAGATTCGACAGGAGTCAGATCTAACACACCAATACGAAGAAAACCCCATCAGGATGATGGGGTTTTCTTTTTGTATTCAATTATTTATTAAAATCTTCTATAAATAAAAAAACGAGATTGAATCTTCATCATATTCTTGATGCTCCCACTCCCTTTGAGAAATGATTGGGATAAGTGGCTATTAGTAATAACTCAATATTTCTTATCATTAACATTGAATCAATACTTTTAAAAGTTGACTAGTTTTAGAGCTTTGTTAAGCTCTCTACCTCTTTCAGCAATCCTATATTGTAGATTTTGTACATGTTGATTAATCTCCTTACCAGCTTCTAAAACTTTTGATAGATTTTCGTGCCATCCTTGGTTATTTGCTTTAATGTCAATTTGCATAACACTTTCCTGATACCCCCAAAAACAGTTTGCTTGACCAAATATTTTTCTTATTGAATCAGACATTTCGGGATAATATAAATCTGTTATTGCATGTGCATCATGAAGACGATTACAGTTTTCAATATATCTTTTACGGAAATCTGTAAGTTCAGTCTCTGGTAATTTGATATAGCTCATGGTTTGTGAATTTTCAAAAGAAATGATTGAGAGAATTTTATGCAATATCTCCAATTTTTCCCGTTCTAAAGAAACTTCATCCTTTAATCGCTCATTGGCTAAACGATCCAATTGAAGCTGAATATCTTTCTCGGAATTTTTTTGTGCTATTTTTAATTGAATTCCACTAGTATAACGCGCAACGATATAACCAAACAAAGCAGTAATCGTAGCGCCTAAAAGTATATATATTTCTTTTTCCATTTCAACATCCTTACTCTATTCTTGTATTAAACTGATTATCAACATTATTTTCTTTGATTTACGCATAAAAAAACACCCTCAACATTTTAGTTGAGGGTGTTTTAAGAATTAAAAGCTGGCGATGACTTACTCTCACATGGGTAACCCCACACTACCATCAGCGCTAAGAGGTTTCACTTCTGAGTTCGGGAAGGGATCAGGTGGTTCACTCTTGCTATTGTCGCCAGCAAACTGTTATGGACTTTTTCGGGTCTTATGGGTATGCCTTACTTTGTTCCAAATGAGTTTAACAGAAGAACATTTGAGTTGGTTATTGTAACTAGCTTTACAACTAAATCAAGTTTCTTTGATCTTTTATGAATCAAATGATGCTTCATATACAACTGCTTGGGTGTTGTATAGTCAAGCCT
>NZ_AMFQ01000116.1:0-405 GCF_000335555.1 Acinetobacter sp. WC-743
GACTGCGTTGCGCTTCATGGATTCGACCCACCACGAATGGTCTGTCAATGTTGCCATCAAAGAAGTCGATGACAACAATCTCCCCAATCCTTGGTAAGAAACGTGCCCCATAACCTTCGCCTGCCCATGGTGTCAAGACATCAACCCAAGCTGAGTCGGTATCATTGTCATTCGAGCCTGCACCACCATCGTGACTGTGGTCTTCATTACGGGTAAAGAGGAAGCGAACCTTGATACGTCCCCATTCATCTACATGGATTTCTTCTCCACTCGGACCAACCACTTTGGCGCGTTGTGGATACGCCACTGGACGGTGTTTGAGTGGGTTGTATTCTGGCGCTGTACTGATGTTTCTGCGTTGTAAGATCAGCTGATTGGCTTGGCGTTCTTCACTGTTGTTTGTGG